>NZ_JBQSXL010000013.1:0-107570 GCF_052378165.1 Halomonas sp. AOP30-A1-24 | reverse complement strand
GTGCCATTTCATCGTTACCGCTAATGACACCATTAATATCTGGGTGAGAACGCAGCATACTCTGCATCTTATTGCGCCCTTGGGTACGATCCCAATTAGCGATGTCAGAGGCTACTTGGGTTAGATCAGGATACTGGCTCAGGACAGTCTCATACCCATTAGAGCGTGTTGCTGCATTATTATCTGAAGGCGGACCTTCTAATTCTATATAGGTCCCTTCCCCGTTCAACTGCATTGCCCACTCTTGCGCACCTAACGCAGCCCCCTGAGCGTTGTTTGAAACTAACTGAGCCTTAGCTAATCCTTGTTCATTTATCTCAGCATTAATTATAAATACAGGAATTCCTGCGTCGACAGCCCTACGGACAGCGCCAATGGAGCCATCTGCATTAGCAGGATCCAAAATTATAGCCTCAGCCCCATTGGTAATAGCCGTGTCCACCTGATTGCTTTCCGTATTAGTATCACCTACATGTGAACTGACATTTGCTGTGTACCCTAATTCTTGTGCGGTGCGCTCAGCAATTGCTCCTTCTGTTTGCCAGTAGGGGTTAGACATATCATTCACAATAATAGATATTAACCCTTTATCCTGAGCCACAATAGAACCACTTACTAGCATTGATATGCTGGCAAGCGCTGTTAGAGCTAGCTTTTTGCTTTTTGGAAACATACATCACCTCATAGTTATGATTATTAGAGCTTCTGCGTAGCCCTTAGCAGGCCATACTTCTAAGCAAAACCACGCTAAGCGGCTGTTGCTTCAGAATTTTTATCTTTTGAATCAATTTGTTTTGTCTCTAACTTTTTAGAAGACTTATTTTTGGCACTGTACTGAATGTTATTAAGCATGACGGCAAAAACAATAACACTTCCTGTAAACACCATTTGCCAGTAGGCAGAAACCCCAATGATTACCAGGCCATCTGCCAAGAAGCCAATTACAAATGCACCCAGCAGAGTATTTCTTACTGAGCCGCGCCCACCCATTAGTGAAGCACCCCCTATAACGACTGCAGCGATTGCCGTTAATTCATAGGTTGTTCCGGCGGTGGGTCCTGCTGACGTTAATTGAGAGGCAAGAACAATCCCAGCCAAGGCAGCACATACACCGGAAATAATGTAAACAGAGAGCTTCACTCTATTAACAGGCACACCCGATAACTCTGCCGCCCGTGCATTACCACCCGTTGAGTAGATCCAGCGCCCAAACGGTGTGCGACTTAACGCCAGCATGCATACAATAGCCACAAAAAAGAGGATCAGAACTCCCACAGGAATCCCCAATAATTTGTTAAAACCAAGCCACTCGAATCCCGTATTACCTAATGCAGGATCGCCACTCAAGCGATTAAAAGTCAGGCCATCAGTCAATAACAATGCTGCGCCGCGGGCAACATACAACATGCCCAAGGTGGCAACAAAAGCAGGCACTTTAAAATAGGCAACCAGAACACCGTTAATACTTCCGACCAACCCACCTAGTAAACACGTAAGCACTACAACAACCCACACGGAGGGAAAGAACGCTAAATTAAGCGCCTCAATCTCAACCCCTTCTAGCAGCATGCCGGCAAATACTCCGCACAGCGCCAATGTAGAGCCTACCGACAAATCTATACCGCCTGTTAGGATGACAAACAGCATTCCTATACCTAGCAAACCGAAAACGGCTACGTGCGAGGACATCGTCAAAAAATTGCCCGTCGAGAAATAAACAGGCGAGAGAATAGAAAAGACGATAATAATCGCGATCAATGCAAAAAAGGCCCTGCCTTCCAATAATATCTTGATGATATCAATGCCGCCCTTTTTGCCTTGTGATCCGTTGTTGTAATGAGACATGTTAAACACCTATCCGATTGAATACTCACGCGGCAACTGATTCGCCTGAAGCGGCCATAATTTCTTCCTTTGATACGCCAGGTCCGAATTCAGCAGAGATTCGCCCCTTGCTCATCACTACAACCCTATGCGGTATGCTTAAGCACTCGCTTACTTCAGATGTTGTAAAAACGACTGCCAAGCCCTCGCGCGCCCCTTCACTGAGCAGCTTGAAGACCTCTGCTTTCGCGCCAATATCAATACCTCGGCTCGGTTCATCAAGCATGAAGACGTCAGGATTGGTTGCCAGCATTTTACCGATAACAACTTTCTGCTGATTGCCTCCAGACAATGAGCCAATTTCAGCCTCACCACCATCTGTTTTGATATGTACCTTATTGATGGCTGAAGCAACCATTCCCTCCTCTAAGCTGGATGAAGTAATTCCTTTACGAGTAAATGCATTGATGCTAGCCAGCGACAAATTACGCCCGACTGTCATGGTTGCCACCAATCCATCCCGTTGGCGGTCCTCCGGTACTAGCACCAAACCTCTTTCTATTCGCTGTGCAATGTTGTAATGCGATATCTCTTGTGACTGGAGTCGTATTTTCCCCTCCGACTGCCGTACTCGCCCAGCAACACACTCTAGTAGCTCTGTTCTTCCTGCCCCCATCAATCCATAAATACAGACTATTTCTCCCGCACGAACATCAAGTGACAAGTCATCCACCACATAGCGATCTGCGACATTATCGTCACTTACGCAAAGGTGCTGAATAGAAAGCGCTATGCCTCCTTGCTCATACCCTTCCGGGGGTGAGCCAAGATCAAAGCTCTCGCCCACCATGTGCCTTACAATCCACTGAAGGTCGATTTCGCAGCGCGGGGCATAGGCGGTCATAACGCCATCACGCAGAACAACAACATGATCTGTAATCTGTAGCGCTTCCTCTAAGTGGTGTGAGATATAGACAATCGATACACCCTTGCTTTTGAGATCCCGGACTACTTTGAACAGTGTCTCGACCTCCGACGCGCTTAATGCAGAAGTCGGCTCATCCATGATGAGAATGCGGGATTTTTTGGACAGCGCTCTAGCAATTTCAACGATCTGTTGTTGACCAACACGCAGATCTTCGACCGGCGTTAAGGGATGAATGGGCTCATCCAACTCTTTCATTAATAGCTCAGCCTGACGTGCCTCTTCGCTATAGTCGACGCTACCACTAACTTTAGTAAGCTCACGCCCCATGAAGATGTTATCGCGGACATTCAAATTAGGAGCCAAACTTAGCTCTTGGTGAATGATAGTAATACCTAATGCTTCCGCATCAGATGGTGAAGAAAAGCAAACGTTTTTTCCTTCAAGAACAATATCTCCAGCTGTCTGAGGGATGACGCCAGACAAAATTTTCATCAGTGTAGATTTTCCCGCCCCATTTTCGCCAAAAAGCGTAGTCACCAGCCCTCGGTGTATATCGAAATTGACTTCTTTAAGGGCTTGCACTGCACCAAAACGTTTTTCAACATTACGTGCAGAAAGGATCACCTCACGTGAAGTCGTTTTAGCTGTCGATTTCTGATTGTTATACATAGCTACTCCTTAATCAGTGATCGCTATGCTCACCGGAGTAATTAGCCAGCTCTTTGGATTAATCATGTTAAAGGAGCCAGCGATCACTAAAGTTTTTCCCGTTAAATCCTGCCCTGCCATTTCCGAAAGTATCTGACGCTTCATTTCTTCATTTAAAGCAGCACCTGCATTTTGATATTCAATCTGGTTGGTGAAATCACTAAACTGAATATCCCCAGTGGTATCGCGAAGCGCGGTGCCATTAATCGCCGACCCAGCTTGTACCCGAACAACAATTTCATCGGACATACCAGCGACATTAACGGTATAAATGCCCGACTTTTCGTCTACAGCCACGCCTGTTAAAGTCACCGGTATAATATGGCCAATACCAGATGGAATACCGTATTTCTCTCCTGACGCAACGGCACTTTCAAGAGCCTCTGGCGCCAACACGGTTGCTTCTACTGCATTGGTTTCTACGTACTCTTTAATCTCAGGAAAGCTTTGTTGTGCAAAGTTTTCTGCTGAAAACCCCATTTCACTCTCAAGCTCGGTCAGGCTTACAATCTTGGTATCAAATGCCATTAATACAATAAGCGCTATGGCACAAACACCTACCACATAAACCTTTATACGCTTGTTAGCGGGCAACGAATTTAATGTCGCTGACATGGTCACTCCGGTTATTATTATGCTTATGATAAAAACCTTTAACGGCTTACTTCCAGTCTGGAATTAACACCACTTTTAATGCATCGGGATCATTGCGCATAAGTTCCAGCCCCTCATGAAATCTATTCAATGGAAGCTTATGAGTTACTACACTATCCGTCGGAAAATCATTATTACCAATACCTTCAATAACCAATGGGTAGCAATAGGGGCCTAAATGAGCACCCAATATATCCAGCTCTTTACGGTCACTAATAATACTCCAATCAACAGTAACAGGTTCTTTAAAAACACTAAACTCAATAAACCGCCCAAGTTTACGAATCATATAAAGCCCCTGCTCTACCGACTTAACTGCTCCCGTAGCCTCAATATAAATATCGCAGCCGTATCCCTCTGTAATACTTTTCACATAGTCGACAACATTAACCTCAGCTGGATTCAGAACGATGTCCGCACCAAATTCTTTGGCAAGCTCTAGCCGTTTATTATTGAGATCCAGGACTACCAGTTTCGAAGGGCCGGATTTTTTAATCGCGCCGATCATCCCTAACCCAAGCGTACCTGCACCGGAGAGAACCACGACATCACCCAGCTCCACCTGTGCACGTTTAACGGCATGCAGTGAACAAGCATAGGGTTCAATGAGGACCGCTTTTTCCATCGGGATTTCATCGGGGAGCTTATGGTTAATGGCTTCTTTGGGGAAGACCATGTATTCAGCCATACCACCATTTACATTGTTCTGAAACCCATAGACATCATGCTTTTCACACATCCAATACTGACCCCGGTTACAGAATCTGCATTCCCAGCAGGGCACAATTTGCTCAGATATAACGCGATCACCAATTTCCAAGTGTTTAACGCCGTCGCCCAATGCCATTACATGACCTATAAACTCATGCCCCGGAATCATAGGAGCCTTTATATAAGCGGGCTGAGTATCATCTCCCCAAAAGCTGGGTGCGCCTTCGTATGCCTTGAGATCACCTGCGCAGATGCCGCATGCTTCGACCTTAATCACCACTTCTCCCTCTTTCGCCTCTGGAACAGCAACCTCCTCAAGACGATAATCACCTGGAGCATAGGCCACGACAGCTTGCATGGTTAGTGGTAATTCAGCGTGCTTGTTGTTATCGGCATTACGCATTGCTCACTCCTAATGTCTCTTATTATGGTTTACAACCTTTCGTGCATTACAAAAGATATCACCGTGTACATATGAGTTAAGTACTTTAAGGATAGTCGAGTCAATTTATATTGTAACTTTTCATGCTAATACTTTAGACTAAGACCATAACAAATTGATTATTAACAATAAAAAATAAAAACCTATAAGACATAAAATCTCACTATATAAGAAATACGTAAACCACCCTCGATCATATGATCATAGGACTATTAAATGCATCGCCTAACACATGACATCCTTGGCATACCAAAATGCATATGCCATGGACAAAGTGATAAACAAAGAAGTGACTGAAAAAGGGATTAAGCAGATAACCAAAGCTGCCAAGCAACTGAATAAATTGGGCGTTCAGGCCAGCCAAAAAGCCAATAGACAGGCATCTGCTTATGTCACATTGCGCTGAGTCGCTTCATCAAGGCGCAAAATAGTATGAGCATTAGTGACGCTGGTCGCTAATGTATCAATCACGCCTGTGCGAAGCGCACCCAAAATACCCACAGCTTTGGTATTCTCACTAGCGATAGCAATAACATCGGGAATTCGCGTAAGGTCCTGAATATTAAGGCCTACTACACGCCCCTGCATGCGTGTATCAGAAGGCTGACCGTGGATATCGATAAAGTCATAACCCATCATATCCCCCACCGTCCCAGACAGGCGCGCTTCGGCTATCTCTTGGGCAGAAAACCATCCCATGCGTACCATATTGCTATCTTCACTTACGTCGCCCACGCCAATTAAAGCGGTATCGGCGCGTCGCGCACGGTCCAGCGTCTGGCGAACAGTGGAATTTTCGTACAATGCGTCCCTTACATCGCCGTTTTGTACCAAGGCAGGAGCGTAAAGTGTCTCACTATCGCCGCCAAACCGGCTCGCCAAGCGTCGACAAATATGATCAGGGTTCATATGCTCACCTGCACGCAGCGATCCGCCAATTGCACAGACAAAAGAAACCTTTAATACCTCTGCCTGAAAAACGTTATCTGCCACGGCGGCTACATTACGCCCCATACCAACGGCGACAATCTGGCCATCAATCAAGCTACGCGATAAGTGATCTGCCACCAAGCTAGCCACACCTGAACGCTGCGCATCCGGGTCCGCGTTATCCAGGGCAATTAGCGCCCGCTTGAGGCCAAAACGTCGCTTAAGCTCTTGCTCAATTTCAATGCTAACAGCGGGATGCACTCGTACTCGAACATCAACAATTCCCTCTGCTTGTGCCTTTTTAAGCAGACGTCCTATTCGTACTCGTGAATGACCAAGCCGATTAGCGATCGCTTCTTGGGTTTCCCCCTGTACATAGTAGAGAGTCGAAATCTCTGTCATCAAGTCAATGTCAGCAGTATCTTGACTATTCATTCAGCATCCGGGAATTGTTTAAAAGCATGGCACGTACTTAAAAACGAGGCGCTCCTACTTAAGAGCACCTCGCACGAGAACGTATAATGTCAGCTAGGCTCACACTTTTTCAATACAGGGATAAGCGCTTGAATGATCAGCGCGAGCGAAACAGCCCCTGCATCACGCGTGCCCAGACTTTTTTCTGCCAACGGGCGTGCCCGCCCCACTCGGGGTAACAGTTTCGCCGTTTCGTCAGCCGCTTTGCTAGCAGCGCGTGCGGCAACTTCCCAGCAAGCCACCAGCCCACCGCTCTTCTCAACCTCTTTGGATAAAGCATCGGCAAATGGGACCAGCACATCAACGAGCGTCTTATCACCCAACTCCGCCTTACCAAACGCCATTACCTGATCACGCGCACTTATCACACCTGCCGCAAGGCGCTGGCCAGAGAGCGGCCTATCATTACCTAGCGACTCTCCCATTGCTTTCAAAATCACCCGCCAGATAGCCCCTGATGTACCGCCCGCTTTATCTGACCAGCGCTGCCCTGCCCATTGCAGCACTGTTTGCGCGCCTGCACCCTTATTAAAAGCCTCGTTAGCACCTTCTAGCGCAGCTTTACTACCACGCTGCATACCGATGCCATGATCGCCGTCACCCGCGACGGCATCAATCTGACCCAATAAATCGCAATGGCTGTTCACGGTATTGGCAAGGACCTCCAGCGACTCGATAACGCCCCGCGCTAACTTACGAGAAGACTCGCTGGCCTCAGGAATAGTATCCTGCACCACGACCTCTACCTCAGCCGGGTCTAACGCCTCAGCGGGCTTGACACTGCCTTTTCGATAGCCAGGCGCATCAGCTGCAGCGGTCCAAAGCGGCTCCATTTGTTGATCAAGCCAGAAAAATGTCAGTGAAACCCCCGCCATGTCCAGGCTAGTCACCAGCTCACCCACATCCGGCTCTACAATATGTATGCCTACACTCTGCAATAGCTCATCGACTTTGCGATAAATAACAAATAGCTCTTCGTACTTTACGGTACCCAACCCATTAAGTACCACGGCCACGCGGGCTCCGCTGACTGCAATACCTTCAGGAACCTCTTGCAGCAATCGATTAACGAGCATTTCTGCCAGTTCATCGGCGGTGGGAACATCAGCCTCACTAATACCAGGCTCACCATGAATCCCCAACCCAATAGCCATCCTCCCCTCAGGCACATGGAAAAGGGAATCATCCGCTCCCGGCAGCGTGCATCCCTCAAAGGCAACACCAAAAGAGCGCGTGCAACGGTTTGCCTCTTTCGCCACCACGACGACTTCTTCAAGCGACAAGCCGTTTTCAGCAGCGGCAGCAGCGGCCTTAAAAACGGTTAAGTCCCCCGCAATGCCACGACGCTTATCTATCTCTTCTAGCGGTGCACTAGCTACATCATCAGTCACCAGCACGATTTCACAAGGAATGCCCTCGGCAATGAGGCGCTCTCGTGCCTCACCAAAATGCAGTACATCACCCGCATAGTTGCCAAACGAAAGCAGCACACCTCCACCGTTATGGGCTGCTTTAGCCACTGAGTAAACCTGCTGAGAGGAAGGAGAACAGAACAGATTCCCCATGACGGCGCCATGCGCTAACCCCTGCCCAACCAAACCAGCAAACGTGGGGTAGTGGCCGCTCCCACCCCCAATTACAACGGCTACCGTACCGGGTTCACTGCGCGTACTGCGCACAACACCACCGGGTACGGCCATCAACTTATCGCGATTAGCAGCCACTAATCCTAAGCGCGCTTCTTCAGGAAAATCACTCGGATCATTAAACAGGCGTGTCATTATTATACCTCCGGAGTGAAGACATACGGCGTCATCACAGCTTGCATAGTGGTGTTATTGTTAATTTCTGGCTATTAATCAGTCTCGCCATCTCATCAACTTATGCTTAGCGGGTTGTTAATCGAGACTCGTACTCATCAATTTTTGCTATTTTTAACCCGGAAGCACCACCAGAAAAATGATTACTCAAAAATGTGGAGACAATTAGCTTGGCTAATTCTGGCCCCACAACTCTCGCCCCGAGGGTCACGATTTGTGCGTTGTTACTGGTTTGAGCTTTAGCGGCCGAATAAACATCATGCGTTTGAGCAGCCCGTATACCAGGCACTTTATTAGCAGAAATAGCTACTCCAATACCTGTCCCACAAACCAGTACTCCACGATCAAAACGCCCTTCCTTAATGGCCGTTGCTACCTCAAATGCGACGTCAGGATATAGCACCGGCTCAGCATTAAACGTGCCAAAATCTTCAACCTCGAAGCCTAGCTCACGAACATGGCTAATCAGCATTTCCTTTAAGCCGTAAGCAGCCTCATCACCACCAATCGCGACCCTGAGAGTAGGCGTTTTATTAGACATTTTGGTTCTCTCCGCACAAGCAATAGAAGCACGGCGACCGATAGCAACAAATATTCAGACACTCTATCCAGCCGCCTACTGGTGCCTTCAATCTACCACCAGATGATCATTTGTAAATAGATTGATCATAAGAACATAAAGTATATGTCAGCGCTTATACAAAAGAGATAAAACATAAATATGGTAAGCGATTGAATAATATAAATTATTAGCCAAAAAAGCTGTAGAAGCATAATACTTATACTTTTGTATAGTAACCATCCATCCAAAAACTCCGTCACCATGCTTGACGAAAGACTCTTAACTGCCCAATCATTTGATCACAGACTGTTCATTTTAAAAATAGCAAAAATGACAAGCGAACACTCGCTGGCAGATGGCGTTCGGCTGTTGACATCGACTAACAGGACCAGGCGTCATTGATCTCGTAGCGCCTTATAGCTTGCAGTGTCATTTAATCAACAAGACCAAGGCATGATTCTTATGAAAAATCGCTCTGCCCTCGCCAATGCCATTCGCGCCCTTTCCATGGATGCTGTTCAGAAGGCCAAGTCCGGCCACCCTGGCGCCCCCATGGGCATGGCTGATATCGCCGAGGTGCTGTGGAATGATCACCTCAAGCACAACCCCGAAGACCCAAAATGGGCCGATCGTGACCGGTTCGTGCTGTCCAATGGCCACGGCTCAATGCTGCTCTACTCTTTGCTGCACTTAAGCGGCTATGAGTTAAGCCTGGAACAACTTCAGAACTTCCGTCAGTTGCACTCGCCCACCGCCGGCCATCCGGAATTTGGCTACGCGCCCGGCATCGAAACCACTACCGGCCCGCTCGGTCAGGGGTTTGCCAACGCCGTCGGCTTTGCGATTGCCGAAAAAACCCTGGCAGCGCAGTTCAACCGTCCGGGCCACACCATTGTCGATCACCACACCTGGTGCTTTTTGGGTGATGGCTGCCTGATGGAAGGCATTTCCCATGAGGCGGCGTCGCTGGCGGGTACTCAGCAGTTGGGCAAGCTGATTGCGCTCTACGACGACAACGGCATCTCGATTGATGGGGAAGTGGAAGGCTGGTTTACCGACGATACCGCCAAGCGCTTTGAAGCCTACGGCTGGCACGTGGTGCCCAATGTCGATGGTCACAAGCCGGAAGAGATCCAGGCCGCCATTGCACTTGCCAAACAGAACGATGACAAGCCCAGCCTGATTATCTGTAAAACGGTTATCGGTTTCGGGGCGCCCAACAAGCAGGGCAAGGAAGAGTCGCACGGCGCGCCGCTGGGCGAAGAAGAAGTTGCCCTGGCACGCAAGCAGTTGGACTGGCCCCACGCGCCGTTTCATATTCCCGAGCCCGTGTACGCTGGCTGGGATGCGCGTGAAGCAGGTAAAACCCGCCAGCAGGAATGGGAAAAACGCTTTGCCCGCTATGCCGAGGCGTTCCCGGCCGAGGCGCAGGAATTCAAGCGCCGCATGAAAGGCCAGTTGCCGGCTGAAATACCGACCGAAGCCCTCATCGAGCAGGCTCAGGAAAAAGGCGACAGCATCGCCACCCGTAAAGCGTCGCTGGAAGCGCTCAACGTGATTGGTCCGAAAATGCCGGAGCTGCTCGGCGGCAGTGCGGACCTTGCCCCGTCCAACCTGACCTTCTGGAAGGGCGCCAAAGCGATTACGCCGGAAGATGCCAGCGGTAACTACCTGCACTATGGCGTACGTGAGTTCGGCATGGGCGCGGTGATGAACGGTATCGTCCTGCACGGTGGTTTTGTCCCGTACGGCGCAACCTTCCTGATCTTCATGGAGTACATGCGTAACGCGGTCCGCATGGCGGCATTAATGGGTCAGCAGGCGATCTACGTATTTACCCATGACTCCATTGGCCTGGGTGAAGATGGCCCGACCCACCAGCCGATTGAGCAGTTGACCAGCCTGCGCACGACGCCGAACCTGAACACCTGGCGCCCGTGTGACGCGGTGGAAACCGCCGCGGCCTGGGATGCAGCCATCAAGCGTCACTCGGGCCCCACGGCGCTGATCCTGTCGCGTCAGAACCTGCCGCACCAGGCCCGCACCAAAGCCCAGCTGGCTTCCATTCAGCGTGGCGGGTATGTGCTGAAAGACAGCGACGGTACGCCCGAGCTGATCCTGATCGCCACCGGTTCGGAAGTGGGACTGGCCATGGACGCTGCCGCCGAGCTTGAAGCACAGGGCAAAGCAGTACGCGTGGTCTCCATGCCGTCGACCTACCGCTTCAACGGTCAGGACGCCGAGTACCGGGAAAGCGTCCTGCCCAGGGCGGTCACCAAGCGCATCGCCATTGAAGCCTCACATGCCGACTACTGGTACAAGTATGTAGGTCTGGACGGCCGTGTGATCGGCATGACCACGTTCGGCGAATCCGCCCCTGCGGGTGAGCTGTTCAAGCACTTCGGCTTTACGGTTGAGAATATTCTTGGCACAGCAGACGAAATGCTAAACAGGTAAGAAAAATAGCTGAACGACGTTCTACTCAGAGCATGGCTAGCGTCACCAAAAATGCCATGCCCTGATTATCCACGCTGACGACCAATAAGCTTAATCTTCATCCTCGTCATCGCGCATCCGCGCCTGACGCTCAGCCTCTTCTTCTTTGGCATCATCGATCACTTCCATCAATTCATCGACATTGGCGATGTGGGTGTCGAAGTCGAAGTGGCCGGTCAACTTACTCTCTGGATGCAGCTCGCCTGCCTCATAAAGCGCCCACATCTCTTTGCCATAGTGGGTCTTTAGCAGTTCCGGTGCATAGTGGCCAAAGTAGGCGCGCATATTATTAACGTCACGCTCTAGCATGGCAGCCGCGCTATTGTTACCAGCAGCATCCACGGCCTGGGGCAGGTCAATAATGACCGGCCCCTCGGCATCTACCAGCACGTTAAATTCCGACAAGTCACCGTGGATCAGGCCAGCGCAGAGCATGCGCACCACATCCTTGATGACTTTATCGTGATAGCGCAGCGCTTGCTCGTGGGTCAGTGTTACGTCATCCAGGCGTGGCGCAACAGTGCCCTCGGCATCGGTAATCATCTCCATGAGCAGCACGCCATCCACAAAACCGAAAGGCTTGGGTACGCGTACATCAGCTGCGGCAAGGCGATAGAGCGCGTCTACTTCCGCAGTTAGCCACGCCTGCTCCTGCTCTTTTTGACCATAGCGGGTCTTCTTCGCCATGGCCCGGGCACGCCGGCTATTACGCTCTTTACGCCCTTCCTGGTACTGTACCGCCTGCTTAAAGCTGCGCTGTTTAGCCTCTTTGAATACCTTGGCACAGCGTACTTCTTCGCCACAGCGCACCACGTAAACCTGTGCTTCCTTGCCGCTCATCAACTGCGTCAGCACCTCATCGATCAGGCCGTCATCGACCAGGGGCTGTAATCGTTTGGGTGTTTTCATGGCTAGCTGCAATGGCTCCTATAGAAGTAGAAACAGTTAGAAGTAGGGACAGTTTCTGGCACTCAGTAGCGAATGCGACGCACACGAAAGGCGCGTCCTTTTAGTTTGTCACGTTCGAGTTTGGCCTGGGCTTTTTGAACGGCGCTGCGCTCAACCGCGACATAAGCACTGCGAGCCAACACTTTAATTTTACCGACCTGATCACCGCGCAGCCCACCCTCGCTGGTCAAGGCACCCAAAATATCGCCTGGCCGCAGTTTATCCTTTTTGCCACCGGCTAATTGCAGCGTCGCCATGGGAGGTTCAAAGGGGGCTGTTTGTGTGGCTTTAGGAAGCGCTTCCGTGGTGAGCTGCTCGCTCAGAAGCTCTGCCAAGCGCCCCAAGCGATAGGTTTCTTGAGGGGTTACCAGCGTACAGGCAATGCCACTGGCGCCAGCCCGCCCGGTGCGCCCTACGCGGTGGACATGAACCTCTAGCTCACGAGCAATTTGATAGTTGAACACCGCATCCAATTGCGCAATATCCAGGCCACGTGCCGCCACGTCGGTGGCCACCAGGATTGACGCACTTTGGTTGGCAAAGAGTATCAAAATACGATCACGGTCTTTTTGCTCTAAATCACCGTGCAGCGCTACCGCACTAAAACCGGCATCCACTAGGCTATCGGCTACTGCCTGAGTTTCGCGCTTGGTGTTGCAAAACACCACGCTGGTCGTCGGGCGGTTGACCAGCAACAGCTGTTTAAGCGCACCAAAGCGGGCATCTTCACTGGGCACTTCATAGAAGTGCTGATCAATGGTAGTGGCGTCATGCACCTCAGCCACTTTAACGCTGACAGGATCCATCATGACGCCGCGCGTCATGGCCGCCAAGCCACCGAACTCCTGTTCATCAGGGAAGGTAGCGCTAAATAGCAGCGTCTGGCGATCTGCCGGGGTTTCCGCAATGATCGCGTCCAATGATGCTTGAAAGCCCATATCGAGCATGCGATCCGCCTCGTCCAGCACAAGTGTGCTTAGCGAACCCAGCGTCAACGAACCTTTACGCAGATGCTCTTCAATACGCCCCGGGGTACCAACAACAATATGCGCGCCATGCTCAAGCGAGCCTAACTGTGGCCCAAACGGCGCTCCGCCACACAGTGTTAATACTTTAACGTTAGCCATGGCCCGCGCCAAACGGCGCAGCTCTTCGGCCACCTGATCAGCAAGCTCACGAGTGGGGCAAAGTACCAGCCCCTGTACAGAAAATACTTCAACCCGTAGTTCAGCGAGTAGCGCCAAACCAAACGCCGCTGTTTTGCCCGAGCCTGTTTTGGCCTGTGCCAGCACATCCCGCCCGGCCAGCATGGGCGGCAGGCTTTGCGCCTGAACAGGCGTCATCTGGTGATAACCCAGCGACTCAAGGTTAGTAAGCAGCGTGGCCGGTAAGGCGAGCGACGAGAAGGAGACGTCTGACACAATAAAACCTGCAGGGCCGTTTAACGGCCAGTAAAGAGGTAACTAATACGGATACACTTTAATGTGAAGCACCATACCAGAAAGTGCCTGCCCCTGCGTGCATCTCATACTGCCAGTGGCGCAAGCTCAGCCTTACAAAGGGTTGCCAAGTCATTGGGCGCCAGCTCAATTTCAAGCCCGCGCCGCCCGGCGCTGACAAAAATAGTGGCAAAGCCCACAGCCGACGCATCAATATAGGTTGCCAAGCGTTTTTTCTGCCCCAAAGGGCTTACTCCGCCCAACACATAGCCAGTGGCACGCTCGACCTCGGCAGGTACCCCCATGACGGCTTTTTTAGCTCCAGCGGCCTTGGCAATCTGCTTTAGGCCCAACTGCTGAGTGACTGGCACGATCCCCACGGCAAGCGTCTTGCCGTCCAGCGTTACTACCAGGGTCTTGAACACTTGCTCGACGGCCACCCCCAGTTTTTCAGCGGCTTCCAAGCCGTAAGACTCCGCCGCTACATCGTGCTGATACTCATGAATTTCAAACGGGATACCCGCTTTTTTGGCCGTATTAATGGCTGGTGTCATGACGCTCTCTTGATGTTTAGTAAAGTTGGGCAGCCCTTGTGGCGCGCTCTGGAAAGCCTATTCCTGCCTGCTACGCTAAATAGCGTAAGCGCTAAAGGGAAGTCAACCGAAAGGAGCCTTATTATGCCAGCTACATCGAAAGCCCAGCAAAAAGCCGCAGGCGCCGCCCTTTCCGCCAAACGTGGAGAAACCAAACCCAGTGAGCTTTATGATGCTTCCAAGGATATGTACGACTCAATGAGCGAAGAGGAGCTTGAGGAGATGGCAAGCACCGAGCGCAAAGGCAAACCAGAGAAGAAAGGCGATTAACTGCGCTTGTAGTGCTCCGCTTTTACATCATAACGCCCGCTTCATTAAGCAGGCGTTATGATGAACACTAACGAAAGTGACAGTGCTATTTTCCCCAGTTTACGTGGTCACCAGGGTAATGCTGGTGACGGGGCGCAAATTACGCTGCAAGCAGTGCTGCTCAACGCTCTCCACAATCTCTTCAGCATCATCGATCTGTTGCTTGTCGAGCTGGATATCTACCATCAGAAAACTGCCCACCTGCGCCAGGCGCACATCGTCACTGGCGATATCAAACTCGGCGATCTCTTCCACCATGTCCTGGCGAATGCTGCCCATGGGTTCGCCAAACATTAGTTCGCGAAGCGCTCCACGCACCATGCGGATAGGCATGGGTAAAAAGTAGCCTGCAATGATCAGCACCATTACCGGGTCAGCCAACCGCGCATAACTTGCCCAGGGCGTTAACGTGAGTCCCCAGGTAAGTGCAAAACCAAGCATTACCGCCGCGCTTAACCAGGTATCCATTTGCCACTGACGCAGCTCAGCCGCCAATAAGGAGGAGCGAGCAATACGGGCATAGCGCTTTAGCCACCACCAGGTCAACAAACAGCCGCTCACGTTAGCGACACCAAATAACAAGGCCAAATCAAGTGTCACCAAGCGTCCGCCCTGCGCCAGGCTCCACACGGCTGACACTAAAGAGAACAGACACACCAGCGCAATCACCACACCTTTGAGCAGCACCGCTAGCGGCTCTACCGTTAGCCGCCCAAAGGGGTAGTGATCATCCGCGGGCTTGCGGGCATGCTGTAACGCAAGCAGTGAGAGCGAAGCGAGAACAAGGCTTAACAGTGAATATCCACTATCGAATAAAATCGTGATAGAGCCACTGGCTAATCCCAGGACCAAGCCAGACAGCGCAAAAAAGCTTGCTGAAATAGCTGAAAATCTTAGCGCACGGCGCTCAGCAATAAAGGGGGTCACGCAGAAAACTCCATTCTGATTTAGCAGGATTGTAGGAAATCGTGCTGCATGGTAAAGGGTGTACTAACGTTTAACGAATCACTCAGCGCTAAAAAAAATAGCACTCAACCACGAGACTCCGTATGCGAGCTGAACAAGTCCAGGCGTTTGTTGAAGTCACTGAGCACGGCTCCTTTGCCGCCGCTGCACGGCAGTCAGGTATAAAGCGCGGTACGCTAAGTGCGGCGGTCCATGCGCTGGAAGATAGCCTGGGGGTGGCACTCTTTGAACGCTCGGGAAATAGCCTGACACTAACCGCCGTAGGTGAAAGCGTACTCCCCGACTGTTACCGGCTACTGACAAGTGCCAGCCGAATCAAAAAGCACTGCCACCAACATCTGCAAGGGGTCGAAAACCAGCTGTGCATTGCCCGCGATGATGCGCTTCCTGAGCGGTTCTGGCACCAGGTCATGCACGATTTAAAGCAGCAGTTCCCGCTGACCGCGGTATCGGTTTATCTTGTTCCACCGCAGGAGCACAGCCAATTTATTCTGCGCCAAACTGTCGATATTGCGTTTGGGCTTTATACCGCCGAAGGCGTTGCCCCCATGCAGCCAACCTGGCACCTGTAAGCATGCGCTTAGTGGCCTCTCCACAGCACCCACTGAGTCGGCTTCCTAGCGTCAATCGCGATGATCTCGCCCAATACACGCAAGTCTGCTTAACCCACATTCAGGACGACAAACTGGTCAGCGAGGCGCTGTTTTCCGCTAACTACCTGGGCTTCACCATGTTTGAGGTGATCCGAGATGCGGTAATAAACGGCACGGGATGGGCACTACTTCCCCACCCGCTGGTTAAAGAAGCATTGGAAAGTGATCAGCTCTGTTCACTGAATCACGACCTTGCCCTGGAAAGCCACTATTACCGCTATGTAGAGAGTGAAAACCTGGGCGTAGTGGCCACCGCACTCCTTAACAAAGTGGCGCGTTTTCTAGGCAACTCGCAGTAGTGGTCACTTCGCTAAAATGTAGAAGTGGTCACTTCGGTGAAATATAGCAGTGGAAAAAAGTGCAATATCCTTCCACGCTATAAAAAAGTGCCTCACAAGGAGATTTAAAGACACGCCAGAGGAACGACACAGGCAAGTGTCATCTAGGCGTAAGATGTAGCTGCCAGTGTCGATGTTGCCGTCAACCAAGGAGCTATCCCCCGATGGTAAGACTCGATAAGAAAGCGACAAGGCTTTATGTCCTGGACACCAATGTCCTGATCCATGACCCCGCAGCGCTCTACCACTTTGAAGAGCATGACGTGGTTATCCCCATGACGGTTCTTGAGGAACTGGATAAGCATAAAAACGGAATTCGTGAGATTGCCCGTACGGCACGTCAAGTTAGCCGTACGCTCTCTGATCTTACCAACCAGGTTACTTTTGACGAGATTCAACGCGGCATCCCCATCCCACGTATTAGCGGCAAATCTGGACGCCTGCACTTTCTCTGCTTCAACGATTTAAAGCCCTTCGACTCGATGGACGACAGTCCGGATAACCGTATTCTGGCGGAAACCTGTCGGCTGCGCGATGAGCGCCCCGATGCCTCGGTCATTCTAATTACCAAAGATATCAACCTGCGCGTAAAGGCGGCCGCGCTAAAAGTCCCTGTGGAGGATTACTTTAACGATCGGGCATTCTCAGACAGCGATGCCATGATTGAGGGTGCCCAAGTATACGCATCGGCGGGACACAACGGCAGGGCACTTTGGGAAGCGCTGAATGTTGATGTCAGCGTTGAGCGGGTGGAGCATCAAACGTTTTATCAATTAAGTGGCGACATGCCCCGTCACTGGCACTTGGGAATGCTTGTCTCCGACAGCGAGAATGGCGCTGAGTTTGAGGCCATTATTCGTGAGCTGTCGCCCTCATCAGCGCGGTTACAGCTGTTGACCAACTATCGCCACCACGCTGGGGTGTGGGGCGTTCACGCCCATGATAGCCGTCAAAACTTTACTCTTAACCTGCTGATGGACCCAGACATTGACCTGGTCACCATTGCCGGTAACGCGGGCACGGGTAAGACCTTTATGACGCTGGCCGCCGCTTTCCAGCAAACCCTGGATACCAAGCAGTTTGAGCGTATTGTGTTTACCCGCGCACCTATTCCGATGGGCGAGGACATTGGTTTTTTGCCCGGTACCGAGGGGGAGAAGATGTCGCCGTGGATGGGTGCCTTCCACGACAATATGGATAACCTGCTGCGCAATGACGAAGGAGAGTCGACCTGGGATAATGGCGCAACACGGCAACTGATTGGCTCACGCGTGCAAATTCGCTCGCCAGGCTTTATGCGAGGGCGCACCTTAAACGACACCTTTTTGATTATCGACGAGGCACAGAACTTTACACCCAAACAGCTTAAATCACTGGTTACCCGTGCCGGACGTAATACCAAAATTGTCTGTTTAGGCAACGTGGGGCAAATCGATACGCCCTACCTAACCGCCAATACCTGCGGCATGGCGGCCGTGGTTGAGCGCTTCCGTGACTGGCCACACGCCGGACATATTACCCTCAAAAGCGTTGAGCGTTCGCGCCTGGCGCTGGCGGCTGAAGAGCTTTTGTAAAAAGGCTGCTCTAAAAAGGGCTCTTACAGCGAGGGTAACCGCCTAATACGTAAACGTACGGTAAAACCGCCAGCTCGCTACTGGCGGTTTTTTTCTTTATCGCCGTTCCAAGGGTTTTCAACCCCCAGCGTATCGGCGGCAAAGGCTTCGCGCTCACCTAATGGGCGCTCTTCACCAATAGTGGTGTCTTTATAGGTCTGGCGCTCCATCTCACTGTTCACTTCTGCACCCAGCAGTACCACAAACGCAGACAGCCAAAACCACATCATCAGTACAACCACGGCGCCCAATGACCCATAAAGCTCACTGAAGCTTGAAAAGTAGCGGACATAAAGTGAAAGCCCGCCTGACCCAAGTAACCATAAGGTGGTCGCCAACAGCGTGCCATAGCTTAACCAGCGCCATTGTGCGGCACGCCGATAAGGCGCAAATCGGTACAACAGGGCAATTAAAAAGCTCATGATGATCAACAAGGCAGGCCAGCGCAGCCACTTAAATACTTTATCGAAAGGATCATCCACCGCTAAGGCATCGACCACCACAGGCACAATCGCAATAAAGCCAAGCGATACCAAGGTCATGCCAATCAGGCCAAACGTCAGTAGCACCAACACAACACCGCGAAGAAAGAAGTTACGCCGCTCCTTTTCGCCATAAACCACATTCAGCCCCACCACGAGCACTCCCACGCCTTTGGAAGCGATATACATGGCGACCAACAACCCTAAAAGCACCGCCATTACGTTGCCAGATTCGGCACTTTCAACCACTGTCTGGGTCTGCTGATCAATAAGGCTTGCCGCATCCGGGGGCATAAAACGGCTTAGTTCATAAAGCTGCCGCCCTGCTTCCACCGGATCAAACAGCAATCCCCACAGCGATATTACCGCTGCAATGGTAGGAAATAGTGCTAGCAGAGCGTAAAACGCGACACCAGCCGCCAACATGGTAAGGCGGTCACGCTTAGCGGCGCGCAACACCCGCCATACAACATCAAACCACCCATAGCGTGGAATCTCATCGGGCTTTTTGGCACGTCTCCCTCGGTGGTTCTGTGAACTCTCGTGGCTCATGGCGACCCTTCCCAGATTAATAACAGTGCCAAAACAATGGCTAACGCCATCATCAAGCCGCTCGTATGGTGGCGCATCCAGCTTTCCATGGCCGTTAGTTGAGTTAAGCGCGCCATCATCCGTTTTTCAATGGCCAGAGCAATACCCACAGACGCTGCTTTAACATCGCCACACCACTGCCCAGCAGAGCGCACCCCTACCAAGGCATTTTGAACGAGCCACGCATAAGGCCACCATAAGTCGCCTGCAGGCGGGGGGCGTATACGCCAATGGCGCGTTAACCACCATCCCGCCCACGTTAACACGATGCCTACGGGCAGTGGCCACATCAGGCTAAACCACTCTTTCAACGGGGGGATTTCCGCACTCCCTTGAGGAAGCGGTAGCCATATCGGCGTCACAAGAGCGGCCGTTAATGCAGCAAGCCAGCCACCCCACTGACCAGGATGGCTCCCACCGGTGCTGCGCTGCTGCCACTGCCGCCAGAGACTGACACTTACCAACGCAGAGGTGCCAATTGCCGCCCAGGTTAACAGCGCGACCAGTTGCTCATGATGCATCTCATACAGCGCGCTTTTGACGCCCCACTTGCTGACGAGCCCAGCGCCAAAGGCGCCGGTAAGCGACAAGGCAGGCAGCGCCAGCAGCACCCAGACAAGCGCCAACGGCCACCGAGGTAAATGCTCACTAACGCTGGTCCCCATAAATAGCGCGCCTTTAGCCAGCGCGTGGTGAGCCGCAAAGAGGACCACGCCCGGCAGCAACAAGGGCCACACCTCGGGCGCTGCCAATCCCATAGCGACCATGGCGGTCAGCATGCCCATTTGGCTGATGCTGGAGTAAGCCAATACGGCCTTGGGGTGCCTCTGCCACACCCCATATAGCGCCGCGCCAAAGGCAGCGGCCAAACCAGCGACCACCATGATGTCGCCAAGCCGGGTGAGCGCACCGGAAAGCGAGGTTTCCCCCAGGGGTAATACGTAGATCCAGCCAAGCAGCCCGGCCTTGATCATCGCGCCGCTTAGCACCGCGCTGGCCGGAGCGGGGGCCGCCGGATGCGCAAGCGGTAGCCACACGTGTAAGCCGATAACGCCAGCCTTCACGCCCAGCCCAAGCCATAGCAAGCACGCCATTAAGGCACCATACTCAGCCGTGGCGATCCCCTCACGTACGCCTGCCAGCAGTACGGTTTCCGCACTACCGGCCGCCCACAGCAAACCTCCCAGAATCAATCCTTCGCCGACCACCGCGAGAATCAAATAGGCCCTCGCACCCAGTTTCGCATCCGGCGTACCGTTATGTACGACCAGGCCATAGGCGGCAAATGTCATCAGCGCAAAGCCCAGGTAAAAAGTGGCGATATCCTGGGCAATAATCAGAAGTACGTTACCGACAAACGTTAATGGCCATAACAGAGCCAGGCGCAACAACCGGCGCTCAGCGGCACTGTCGCCCGCTTGGGCGCTGGCCTGCTCCTTGGCAAAATATCCACGCGCATGAATCGCTGCAAAACACCAAAGCAGCGCGGTGAAAGCAAGCCAAGGGCGGCTCAGTGCGTTAAGCGACCAGTGCCCGCCCAGCATCCAGGCATCTATCACCCAGTGTGCTTCCCCCATATACGCCAACAGTAGTGCCGGCCATGCCGCACTGAGCCAGACCCACGAGAAGTAGCGACGATGAGCATCGGGCGTACGATAGGCCTTCCATACGCCCATCAATGACACGCAGATTGGCCAGCAAAGTGTTATCACCAAGAGTAGCGTTATCATTGCAGGTACTCCCCCTCGGCTACGCGTGTTGCCCAATCCAGTGGGCTAAACGGCAACCCGGCAAGTGCGCCAGCAGCGATACTGAGAACGGCGGTAAACACGGCAGGCCAGAGCAGCCAGCCGTGAGTCTCCCAACGCCCAAGACGCTGCTCTTTTGGCCAGCGTCCATTGCCATGGGCAGGCCCAACACGAAACCAAAGACGATGCACGATCGGCAAAAAATAAAGGGCATTTAGCGCACTGCTTGACACCAGCACGGCGACAACCCAATACATGTCGGCCTGAATGGCGCCAATTCCCAAATACCATTTAGTGATAAATCCGGCCACCGGCGGTAGACCAATCATGCCAAAGGCGCCCACTGTAAAGGCCAGGCTAGTGAGTGGCATACGCTTACCCGCTCCATCCATCTCATCAATGCGGTGGATGCCCAGCTCTTCTGCATAAATACCCGCACAGAAAAATAGCGTTACCTTCATGATCCCTTGGTGCAGTAGGTGAGCAAGCGCGCCAATGGTGCCAAAAGGGCCCACCAGGCTAACCCCAAGCACGATATACGACACTTGGCTGATGGTTGAAAAGGCCAGTCGCGGCTTTAACTCCTGCTGCGCGATGGCGCGTATTGAGCCGTATATAATGGTGACCGAGGCCGCCACTGCTAACACCGTCGTAACCCCAAGCTCTACGCTTAGCTCAATGCCATACAAGTCGTAAATAATTCGCAAAATGCCAAAGGCACCGGCTTTTACCACCGCGACTGCGTGCAATAGTGCGCTTACCGGTGCCGGTGCGACCATGGCCCTGGGCAGCCAACCATGCAGCGGCACCATGGCAGCCTTAACGGCAAACCCACCCACCAGAAGCGCAAATATAAACGTTAGCAGGCTGCGGTGGTCTACTAAGTAGCCTCCTAGACCGCGCTCGGAGGCGAACGAATGGTCGCCCGTTAAACTATATAAAAGCACCGTACCCAACAGCAGTACTACGCCTGCGGTCAGGGTGTAACGTAGATAAATTCGCCCGGCATTTAAGGCTTTATCAGTGCCCGAATGGACCACCAGCGGATAGGTGGATAGCGTCAGCATTTCGTAGAAAATCAGAAAGGTAAACAAGTTACCGGCCAGCGCAATACCCAGCGTACTGGCAACACATAAGCTAAAAAACCCAAAAAAGCGTTTACGGTTTGCGGTTCCTTCCAGATAACCAATGGCGTAAATCGTGGTGCATAGCCATAAGAGCGACGAGAGCCCAGCAAACATGACGCCCAACGCGTCAGCACGCAGTACAAAGTCGATATTACCGACCACCTGAAAGCTGAACACGGCCTCCTCGCCACGTGCTACGAGCGTTACCATTAGCGCCACCAGGCTGATTTTGATGACCGCCGCCAGCAGGTTGATACGGGTACGCATCCATCTGGATGCTTCAGGCAGTACAAAAATAATCACCGCAGCCAGTAGCGATGCGGCCAACGCAGTCAAGGGTAGCCAAGCGACATTCATGCGTTATCTCCATGAAGAAGCTCAAGCGGAAAGTGCGCTAAAAGCCCTAACGCTAACGCCGCCATGGCTAAGCAAAGCGCAATCGCATCCATACCCGGAGCAAGCGGCTGAAAACGGTGGCGCGGGGCCTCCTCCAGGAACGAATAGCGGAAAAAGCGAAAAATATAGGCGGCGGTTAACAGTGTACCTATAAGCAATACTGCCACTGCCAGCCACTGGTGGGAGAGCACCATGGCTTGCAGGAGCAGCCATTTAGCCGTAAAACCCGCGCTTGGTGGCAGCCCCATTAAAGTTACCGACGCAATTCCAAAAACCAACAGTGAAAGCGGTAGGCGGCGGCTGGTGCCAGCAAGCCCCTTTAGGGTCGTTTCACCGGTGGCCATTATCAAATTACCGGCGGCTAAAAACATCGCGGCTTTCGCTAGCGCATGGCCTATTAACTGCAACCAGAACCCTTCCCACGCCAGCGCCTTTACCACTGATGCTACATTGGGGCCTAGCAATAAGGGGAACACCACCATCAAGTAGCCCAACTGCGCCACGGTTGATGAAGCCACCACTGTTTTGAGCGTTTCAGCACGCCAGGCAATTAAGCCACCCCATATAATGGCCAACATGCCCAGCCAGGCGATTAATCGCGGCGCCCAAAAGGTGTCCGGTAATAAAAGACTCCACAGCTGAAGCAGCACGAATAGCGATGCTTTAACCACCAGCCCAGCATGCAATACGCTCACAGGCGTCCAGGCGCTGGAATGCACCGGAGAAAGCCAAGCATGAAGCGGAAAGAGAGCAGCTTTCAAGGCAAGCCCCGCCCCTATTAGCGCCGCTGCGATCCAGACAATCGGCCCTGGC
Source organism: Halomonas sp. AOP30-A1-24 (assembly GCF_052378165.1). Classification (NCBI taxonomy): domain Bacteria; kingdom Pseudomonadati; phylum Pseudomonadota; class Gammaproteobacteria; order Oceanospirillales; family Halomonadaceae; genus Halomonas; species Halomonas sp. AOP30-A1-24. The sequence continues at coordinate 84,005 of NZ_JBQSXL010000013.1, read as the reverse complement.
TCAATAACCTGCGCAAGCCCGACCAAATCAAGCCGCCCCCAAGTGCCCAACAGCAGCGCGACGCCCAGTAAATAGGCAAGCGACCCCACCAGCGTAAGCAACAGATACCGCATACCGGCCAACAACGCCGCGGCCTTACCTGAAAGCAGCAGCATGCCTACCGCAGCCAACCCCATGGCCTCCAGCGCAAGGTAGAGCGTGATCAAGTCAGTGGCCAGCCAAATCAACGAAAGCGCGCTGACCATAACGCCCATCAACGGCCATATCCAACGGGCCAACGGTTCGGGTGCCGAAAGCCGCAGCGAGCCTGGGGTATAAAGCGCCGCTGCCGCTGCCAGCCACTGCGTTAACAGTAACATCAGCACGCTTACCCCGTTTAAGCGCAGCGCAACATTAATTCCCCAGGTTTCCCAGCCCCAGTGCAGTAGCCCTACTTGCTGGTAGTCGATCAATAACGATAGCCCGGCGGCCAATACAGGAACGCATGCCAACGCGATAGGCCACATTCGCTTAGGTGGCCAGAGTGCGGCTAGCCCACCGAAAACAAGCGGCAAACACACGGCGGCAGCCAATGCCCAATGGCTAGTTAAAAGCGGCTCGAATGTACTGTCTGTCAGGCCAAATCGCTCTATCATTTAGCCTTCTCCTCACGCCCGTCATCCTCTAACAGGGCCTCTTGCCCTTCAAGCTGGTAAAGCTTTCGGATCACTAATGCCCCCAGCAGTGATCCGAGCCAGGCGATCACCAGGCCCACTATAACCAGCGCCTGCCCTTGGGGAATTGCGCCTGCGACCCCGGCCAAGAGCAGAAACACACCCGACCCCAGTACGTTAAAGGCAAGCAAACGGCGCAATAAGTGGCGCTGCCAGGCAAAAGCGCCCATTGCTGTGGCCACCACCGCCACTCCGGCCAACACCAGGGGGTGCTTTGCAGGCGAGTAAGCCATTTCAGGGAGCACAAGGAAAATGGCAGCTCCGACCATCAAACACCAGGCAAGCGCTAACACAATGCGCATGATTCTATGCGTTAGTGGCGGCTCAAAATGATCGTAACGGGGTAATTTAGAAGCGCTTGAGGGAAAGATACCTAACGCGTAAAAAAAGCAGGCAACGGTTAATACCGTGCCCAATAGCCCTTCGACAGCCGCTAACCAGGGCATCCCCAGGGTTAGCCAGGCAAGCGCCATTGTGAGCGTAAAGGCAAAAAAGGCGCGACACGCACGCACCAAATGGCGGTCAAATAGGCAAATCAGCGCTGCTATCAAAAGACACAGCGCTAATACAGCCTCAATGAGGTCGACAGACGAGATTACTGCCATTGCTATCCTTGCAGCGGCTTATAGACAAATTACTTTGCCTATCTTTTGATCACTTGTCGATGTAAGGATTACTTCAGAAGAGTGCTCAACCACTGACCAATATCGCCCACTTGCTGAGGGCAAAGTGCGTGAGCCATAGGATACTGGCGATAGTTGGCGGTGTAGCCTTGGGCTTTTAAGCGCTCAAACCCAGCCCGTCCCAAACTCTCTGCCACGATAGGGTCCATATTACCGTGATGCACCTCAATCGGAATTGCCTTGTTGGCGTCACTCAATTCGATACTGTCTGCCGTGGCAAAGTAGGTCGACATTGCCAGCAACCCGCCTAACGGCAACGGAAAAGATAACGCCGCCTGATAAGCCACTGCGCCCCCCTGAGAGAACCCTGCCACGATAATCCGCTGGCTATCGATACCGTGATCAACCTGTTCCTGTATCAGCGCCTGAATACGCTTGGCAGAGCATTTAAGCTGTACTTCATCAACACGGCGCCCCAGGTCCATCGCCAGAATGTCGTACCAGGCGGGCATCACCATGCCGCCGTTAACGGTCACCGGCAGCCGTGGCGCGTGCGGCATAATAAACCGTACGTGGGCATCTTCAGGAAGGTTAAGCGCGGGCACCAGAGGCTCGAAGTCATGCCCATCGGCACCTAAGCCATGAATGATAAACACACAGGCATCGGCAGGTTGACCGTTTTTCGGTTCAATAATCAGTTCGCCTGGGTCCGTCATGATATTTATCCTTACTTAATTGAAAAAGCACGCGATTAGGGCGCTTGAACGCTTAGCGCAAGCGGCGATGAAACATTAACAGACCCTAACGTAAACCGGCATTCACAGCGAGTGATTACGCTTAAAAGGGCCACACATGAGGAATCAATATGAGTGCGATGGCCCCGGTTAGCACGTTTAGGCCACCGCCTACGCGCATAAAATCACTAATACGATAACCGCCGGGGCCATACACCATTAAGTTGGTTTGATAGCCAATAGGCGTTAAAAAGCTGGCCGAAGCAGCAAACATTATCGCGATCACGTAAGGCATTGAGCTTACGCCAAGGCTCTCGGCGGCGGCCATGACGACCGGAAAAATGATCACCGCCGCACCGTTATTAGTGACAAGCTCGGTTAGCAACGCCACAACGCAGTACGTACCTATCAAGAGCAGCCAAGGATTACTGCCTACGACATGCAGTATGCCACCGGCAATAGCATCTGCGGCGCCCGAACTCTGCAGCGCGGCTCCTACGCCAAACGAGGCAGCAATCGTCAAAAGCACTTGGCTATCCAGCCCGCGCCGAGCAGCTTCAACCGAACAGCAGCCGCTTAACAGCGCCAGTGCAGCGCCCAGCATCGCGGCATTTAACATGCTCAAAACGCCGAATGCAGCCAGCAATACTGCCCCCAGCAGAATCCCCCAGGCGAGCGGCGCTTTTTCATGAACAGGCCGCGCAGAACCGTTTAGTTCACTGATCAAGAGAAAGTCTTTTGACTGACGGTGACGTTCAATAAACGGAGGACGCGCTTCCAGTAGCAGCACATCAGCGGGCTGCAGGCGTACCTGCCCCAGATTGCCGGTGACACGCTCACCGCCTCGGCAAATAGCCAGTACGGCCGCACCATAAAGCGTCCTAAAGCGACCGTCTCGAATGCGCTGGCCAATGAACTGGCACTGGTTCGACACTACGGCTTCGACCAGACGGCGCTCTTTGAACTCTTTTTCAAGGCTGGAGGTATGATCGTGCGAGGGTATTAATCCACGAATTTGCTGTAGTTCGACAGCGGCATCGCTGGTGCCCACAAACACCAGCCTATCGCCACCCTTTAACTGCTCGCCAGGCCCCACAACACTCACAACGTTGCCGTCACGCTCGATCTCAACCAGGAACAGCTCTTGCAAGTGGCGCAGCCCAGCCTCCTCCACCGTTCGATTAACCAGAACGCCCTCCCGATCGATCTCCATCTCAATGGTAAATTCACGCGGGTTAGCGAACGCATTGGCCAAACCCTCGCGGGCAGGTAACAGGCGCGGCCCAAGTATAACCAGATAGGCAAGCCCTACCACGGCGACCGGCACACCCACCCAGGCAAGGTCAAACAGGCCCATGGTCACATTGGGATAACGCTCCGTCAGCAGCCCATACACCACCAGGTTGGTACTGCTGCCAAACAAGGTAATCGTACCGCCAAGAATGGAGGCAAAGCTTAACGGCATCAGCAGCCGCTGGGGGGAGCGTCGCAGCCGCCGACTCCAGCTCATAACAGCCGGTATATAGGTAGCCACTACAGGGGTGTTATTTAAAAAAGCACTTAAAGAGGCCACCGGCAGCAGTAACCGCAACAAAGCACCCCGCTCGGTTTTAGGACGCCCCAATACATAGCGAATAATAAGATCGATACCGCCCGTTTCACGGATACTAGCCACCAACACGTACATAAAAGCGACCGTAAACAGCCCACTGTTGGAAAAGCCGCTTAACGCCTGAGCTGGCTCAATAACGCCCAGGGTCATCAGTACAATGACAGCGCCAAGCAAAATGATGTCAGGCCCTAACCTCGAGACGGTCATTAGCGGGAAGATGGTGGCAACCACCGCTATCGCAATCCATGCATCCAGTGTCATAACGCGACATTCCTAACAAAAAGTAATGCGCTATTGTGACCTCAACCACATATTCTAAAAAGTTATTTTTAGAAACATTTAAATACCAAAATAGAATAAGAAAATTCACACACAAAAAACCCCGCTCGTGAGCGTAATGCTATTCGGTTAAGGTTTGCCGATGACCGAACAGCATTACCGCTTCGGCGGGGTCTTCCTATCTCAAGCCCTTGAGAATAAATAAGCGCCCTAGTAGGCAGTAGGCGATATATCCATGGTGCCACTGGAATCGATCGAAATACGGTATCGCGTTTCTTCATTCTCTCGCGCCAAGAAGTCAGCCCTCCGCCGCAAGCGCCCCCTGAAAGGCATGCAGTCGATCACTGGGGACGCGCTTAGCGGCATCTGACGATATGGGCGTTCTAACCAATCTTAGCTTTAAAAGGGAGGGTGGCGCTAGCTTATTGGAATCAAACTTTACTCCCAAATTGGGAGGCGCTACAATATCCCATATTGGGAGGTGGCATGAGAGTCATAGCAAAGCGTACGCTGAAAGAGTTTTGGGAGCAGGGCTATGGCGATGCCGAAACCCCGCTGACCGAGTGGTATAACATGATGCTAAAGGCATCTTGGGAAACACCACAGCAACTAAAGGCTGATATTAGAACAGCAAGCATCCTGAAAGGTGGGCGCGCTGTTTTCAATATCGGTGGCAATAAGTACCGGGTAATCCTATCCATTCGTTATGAGCAGCAAATTGCCTGGGTTCGATTCGTCGGCACCCATGCTCAGTACGATAAAGTTGATGCGGAGACAATATGATGAACATTCAGCCCATCCGTAATGATAGCGACCTTGATCGCGCTTTCGCTCGCCTAGAAGAGCTTTGGAGTGCCGCGCCGGACTCTCCTGAAGCCGATGAAATTGAAGTGCTTTCCATCCTTATTGAGAAGTACGAGGATAAGCACTATCCCATTGGCCCGTCCGACCCCATCGAAGCTATCAAATTTCGCATGGAGCAACAGGGACTAACGCAGCGCGACCTTGAGGCTTATATCGGTCCTAGTGGCCGCGTCTCTGAGGTATTGAATCGTAAGCGCAAGCTAAGCCTGGGCATGATAAAAAGACTTCATGACGGCCTGAAAATCCCTTACGACAGCCTTATGAATCAGGTCGCCTAACCAGCAGACCCCGCTTCAGCGGGGTTGAATCCTTCCTGCCCATCAAAAGAATCTAACCGCAATGTCTGCTGTATCTGATTTGCTCGGTAGTGGCACCTGTGACGCTTTCTAGCTGGGAAGTGGATAGCAAAAAGCCTTGGCGCTAGGCTCGTAATGCTGTTCACTTAAGCGGCGCCGCCTTGCGATTTACTGGATAGCGGGTTTTGGATATTTTTACCGTCCTCGGCCTTGATGGTCGAGGACGGTCATCCAGAAAGGTGAAGAGCAGACTCTATCCATTCGACAGGGATATGCTGGGCAAAGGTGCTGAGGCCAGTGAAGGAATGTAGCTCATCAATATCGAGCAATGTCTGTTGAATAGGCACAAAAAAATCCGGTATCCAATGAAGAATACCGGATTTTCTTAGAGCCTTCGGTCATCGTTAACCGAACGGCATTACGCTCACGAGCGTTTTTTCAGCTTACTAACGCTTGGCGCTAGCAGCAAACATCAAATGCTGAGAATTAACCCAGAACTTTGATGTTGGAAGCCTGAAGGCCTTTCTTACCCTGAGTGACGTCGAAGGAAACCTTCTGGCCGTCTTGCAGAGTTTTGAAACCGTCAGCTTGAATTTCAGAGAAATGCGCGAACAGGTCGTCGCCATTGTCGTCCGGAGAAATGAAGCCGAAACCTTTAGTGTCGTTAAACCACTTAACGGTACCAGTTGCCATGATCGAAATCCTCGATGTAGCTTAATGTAAAGCCGGGAAATACCCGAATTGCAGTGGGTAGAACAAGAAACTTTCACCAGACTCACGCTTAGGCGTTCGATACTGCTGACAACGTTCGACTTGCTAACCAACTGCGTTTAAGAATGCGCCTAACCAGGTCGCACGTCAACACTATGCTTAAAAAAAAAGTTAATGCAACACATTTTCCTCTAAAATCCATTTAGCCGCTTTTTCTGCAATCATTAACGTGGGCGAGTTTGTATTACCGCTGGTGATGGTGGGCATTATCCCCGCATCCGCAATGCGTAACCCCTTGACGCCCAGCACTCGTAATTTAGCATCCACAACGGCCATCGGATCATCAGCACAACCCATCCGTGTTGTGCCTACGGGATGAAAAATGGTGGTACCTATGTCGCCTGCCAAGCGCGTTAGCTCGTCATCACTTTGATACTCAAGCCCCGGTTTAACCTCCTCGGGAGCATATTTGGAAAAAGCCGCTTGCGCTGCAATGTGCCGAGTAACGCGCAGTGAATCAGCGGCCACCTTTCGATCCTCGTGGGTACTTAAATAGTTGGGCGAAATAGCCGGAGCATCAGCTGGATTGGAGCTTTTCAGGCGGACTGTTCCGCGACTGCTCGGATTTAAGTTGCATACGCTGGCGGTAATGGCCGGATAAGGATGTAGCGGCTGCCCAAATGCCTCAAGGCTTAATGGCTGAACGTGGTACTGAATATTAGCGTGCTCATACTCGTTAGAGCTGCGCGTAAAGGCGCCAAGTTGTGAAGGTGCCATGCTCATGGGGCCGGTGCGCTTGCACAGATACTCCCAGCCAATGCCTGCTTTACCCAGCAAAGTGCCTGCTACCGCATTGAGCGTTTTTGCATTGGTGACACGATACACTGAACGGATCTGAAGATGATCTTGCAGGTTCTCGCCTACACCCGGCAGGTCATGCACTACCTCAATGGCGTGCTCTTCAAGATGCGCTTTAGGCCCAATACCCGATAGCTGCAAAAGGTGCGGCGAGCCAATGGCACCGGCACACAAAATTACTTCTTTGCTGGCGCGGGCGTTCAGGTTTTTCCCGCGCTGGGTAACGTCTACTCCGTTACAGAGTGGACTGCCCTGACCATCTTCAAAGCAGAGCCGATTCACCTGGGTAGAGTGCCAAAGCGTCAGGTTGTTACGTTTAAGCGCGGGGCGTAAAAACGCCTTGGCGGTGTTCCAGCGCCAGCCATTACGCTGGTTGACTTCAAAGTAAGCAACACCTTCATTATTGCCACGGTTAAAATCCTCGGTGCGGGGAATACCGGCCTGCACGGCCGCCTCGGCGAAGTCGTCCAACACTTCCCACTTCAAGCGCTGCTTTTCAACCCGCCACTCACCGCTATCGCCGTGAAACTCGCGCTGCTCGGCATCCGCATCGCCTCCTTCATCCAGCCGGTAGTGGCTTTCATGCTGCATAAAGTCCGGCAGGCAGTTCTCCCACCGCCAAGCATCATCACCCACGACCTCAGCCCAGTGGTTGTAGTCGCGCGCCTGGCCGCGCATATAAATCATGCCGTTGATACTCGAACAGCCGCCCAGGGTTTTACCCCGCGGGTAAATCAGCGAACGGCCGTTCAAGCCTTGTTCTGGCTCGGTGCGAAACAGCCAATCGGTGCGCGGGTTATTAATGCAGTACAGATACCCCACCGGAATATGGATCCAGTGATAGTTATCGCGCCCACCCGCTTCGATTAGAAGCACCCGATTATTCGGATCGGCGCTTAACCGGTTGGCCATCAGGCAGCCTGCGGTGCCTGCACCTATCACAATGTAGTCAAATGCCAAGGTTTGTTGTTGTGTCATTTGCCTTGCTCCGCATCGACTTATTTGGCCGTCGGCATCACAAACTCAGCCCCGTTATCAATCGAGTCTGACCAGCGCTGCATAATTGACTTCTGCCTGGTATAAAAACGTACGCCCTCCTCGCCGTAGGCGTGGGTATCGCCGAACAGTGAACGCTTCCAACCGCCAAAGCCGTGCCACGCCATCGGCACCGGGATAGGCACATTGATACCGACCATGCCAACCTGAATACGGCGCCCGAACTCTCTTGCCACGCTGCCGCTTTCGGTAAAGCAGCTGACGCCGTTACCGAATTCATGGTCGTTGATTAACTGAATGGCCGTCGCGACATCCGGCACGCGTACGCACACCAACACCGGGCCAAAGATCTCTTCTTTATAGATCGTCATTTCCGGCGTGACGTGGTCGAAAAGCGTGCCGCCCATCCAGAAGCCGTCGGCACAGTCACTACCCACCTGGGTAGTATCAAACTCACGGCCATCCACGATCAGTTTCGCACCTTCAGACACGCCTTTTTCGATGTAGCCGGTAATACGCTGGTGGGCCTGACACGTTACGATCGGCCCCATTTCGGCATCCAGCTGCATGCCATTTTTTACTTTTAGCGCTTTAGCGCGCTCGGCAAGCTTGGGCACCACGCTATCCGCCACGTCGCCGACCAGTACCGCTACGCTAATCGCCATGCAGCGCTCGCCCGCCGAGCCGTAGGCGGCGCCGATTAACGCATCCACCGCTTTATCCAGGTGCGCATCAGGCATCACGACCATATGGTTTTTCGCCCCGCCCAATGCCTGCACGCGCTTGCCGTGCCTGGCACCCCGCTCATAGATCAGGTTGGCAATTGGCGTCGAGCCAACAAACGAGAGCGCTTTGACCTCGGGGTGATCGATTAATGCTTCAACAGACTCCTTCCCTCCCTGCACCACGTTAAACACGCCATCGGGCAAACCGGCCTGCTTCAGAAGGCCTGCCAGCATTAGTGACGCGCTAGGGTCAAGCGGGCTTGGTTTGAGAATAAAGGTGTTACCCGTGGCGATGGCGATAGGGAACATCCACATCGGCACCATGACCGGGAAGTTAAACGGCGTAATACCCGCCACAACGCCAAGCGGTTGCCGGGTTGTCCAATTATCAATACCGGTACTGACCTGCTCGGTGTAGTCACCCTTAAGCAGTTGGGGGATACCGCAGGCAAACTCGACAACATCGATCCCGCGCGCCACCTCGCCCTGGGCATCGGTAAATACCTTGCCATGCTCTTGGGTGATCGCCTCAGCGAGGGCATCTTTATGCGTATTCAATAATTCCAGAAACTTGAACAGCACTCGGGCCCGGCGAATGGGCGGCGTATCGGCCCACGCAGGAAACGCTGCACTGGCCGCATTTACAGCCGCCTCCACATCGCTTTGTGACGCCAGGGCGACACGGCCGGTGACTTGGCCGGTGGCTGGGTTAAACACATCCTGGGCATCGCCAGAGCGACCTTCGCTGATCTGACCATTAATAAAGTGCTGAATGGCTGTTGTTGTCATCATCACTACCTTTATAAGCAGAACCAATGGGATCTGCCCAGACTAGCGTGATTGTTGGCGCGATCAATTGAGTAAATTTAAACCGGGATATAAGCTCTGCTAATAACAAAATGAAAACCAGGAGGCGCCATGCACGAATACGCGACACTACGGGCATTTGTCATGGTCGCCCGTCTAGGCAGCGTCTCACGCGCGGCTGAGCAACTGCACCTTACCCAGCCCGCCATCAGCCTAAAGTTGAAGCAGCTTCAGCTAAGCTTGGGGCTTACTTTGTTTGAACGCCGCCCCCAGGGCTTAGCGCTAACGCCTGATGGCCATGCCCTGCTACCCTCCGCCGAGAAAGCCCTGGCAAGCGCCTATGCTTTTGAGCAAACGGCCAATACGTTGCACAGCACGCCAAGAGGCAAGCTCAAGATAGGCACGATTGTCGATCCAGAATTTATTCGCCTGGGCGCTTTCCTGCGCCGTCTAATGACGCAAGCACCGCAGCTTGAAACCGAGCTTCATCATGGGATGAGCGGCAATACGTTAAGGCGTGTTGAGCAAGGCGACCTGGATGTGGGGTTTTACCTGGCGCCACCCGGCCTGGGAACCCACCATGAGGCGCTTGCCTGGCGCGAGCTGACCCACTTTCACTACTACGTTGTTGCCCCGATGGGCTGGGATGCCCAACTGGCCGATACGCGCTGGGAAGCCCTGGCCCGCTTGCCCTGGATCGTCACGCCAGAGGACTCGGCCCATCACCGCCTTTTACAACACACACTTGCCAGCAGTGGCGCCACACCCAATCGCGTCGCTCAGGTCGATCAGGAGGCCTGCATGCTGGACTTAGTCCGCGCGGGCGTTGGCCTGAGCCTTGCGCGCGATGCTCTGGCTATGACCGAGCGTCAGGAAAGCGGCCTTGTCGTTGCCAGCAATATTTGCCTGCCCTGCGCACTTAGCCTGATTTGGCGCCATGATCGTGCAGAAGAACCTCCCATTGACGCGGCATTACGTACGCTGAACGAAGTATGGCCCTCGCTTTAAAGAAACTGGCTTTAAAAAGATGGACGGAACTATCACGAATACATACGCCAGCCAACCATTGATAAAAGACGTACGCACTTTTTATTGCCACCCTGGAAATGCCCTTTGGCGGGTCAAATTCAGGAGTAATCGATAACGCCGTTTAGGCTATTGCCACCGGTAAAAATAAAGCGCCGCCAACATCCTGGCGGCGCTTTTTAGTGTGAAAACGAAAACGCTATCAGCCCGCCTGCTGGGCCTGGTGCTCAAGCTCTTTGGTGACATCCGGGGTAAGCTTTAACGCTTGCGCCAGTTGATCCAACCAGGCGCGCTCCATGGGGTTCTGGTCATCAGTTACTGCGACACTCATTAAATACATTTCCCGGGCAGCCTGGGGCGAGTCCGCTTCGCGGGCAAGCGCTTCGGCATCCAATGGAGCCTTTAGCTGCCTTTCGACCCAGTTATGCATTTCCTGGTCGGCCCCTAGCGCATCGATCTGCTCCGTAATCAGCACCTGCTCCTGCTCATCAATATGCCCATCGGCGCGAGCTGCCATTATCATGGCCTGCAGCAGTTCAAGGCTACGCCGCTCCTGAACCTCACCGCTTAATACATCAACACGCTCGCCTTCTGCGTTACTGCTGGCGGCGGGTTGATTTTTAGCGGCCTGTGAATTCTGCCAGGCCTTCCAGGCCAGCATGCCAACCCCAGCAATGGCACCATACTTAAGCGCCTTACCGCCCATGCTCCGGCCACGTTTGGAACCGACCAGCATGCCCATGGCTCCACCGCCCAAAAGGCTTTTCATATCGAACCCGCTGGAACTTCCCGACTGGCTTGAGCGCTGATCACTACCGCCCCCGCCCAACTGACGAGACAAGCCCTCCAGCATGCCCTTCACATTGACTCCGCTGCTGCCTTTTTGGCTGCCGCCGGCCTGCTGCATAAGCTGTTGAAGAATTTTACTAGCGTTCATCCTTGTACTCCTTGGCTGACAGGCTGTATTGACAATATACGTACTGATAACGAATGCACTCATAGATCCTACTGAGTTTAGAGGACCTACGCCGGTATAACACCTTGCACTTGTACCGTGCTTCCCTGACGGCTGGCACGTACTTCTATACGAACCGGCATTTGCTCTTTGAGTTCGCTGACATGAGAAATAATTCCAATCATACGCCCGCCCATTTGCAGCTCACTCAGCATGGTGATGGCTTGGTCAAGGGCATCCTGGTCCAGGCTGCCAAAACCTTCATCGATAAATAGCGTATCGAGTTGAATGCCTCCGGCATACGCCTGCACCACGTCAGAGAGCCCTAGCGCTAGCGCCAGCGCGGCCATAAACGATTCGCCACCCGAGAGCGTCGCGACGGGGCGATTTTTACCGGTATAGGTATCAGCAACATCCAGCTCCAGGCCTGAGGCCTTATTTCCTTTGGAGGGGTCTTCACGGCGTACCAACTGATAACGCCCCCGGCTCATTCGCACCAGCCGCTCGGATGCCTGGATAAGCACATCATCCAACAGCACGCCAAGCACAAAACGCTGCAGGCTAATGCGATGCCCGGTGCGCCCATTGGCGATCTCGCTCAGCGTCCCCCATAAACGATACTCGGCCTCGAGCTCCGCCTCGGTGGCGTGAGCGGCCTTGAGCTTTTGCTGAGTGGCAGTTAGCTGAGTAATCCTCGCCGCCAGACGCTGGTAGGTTTGATCGCAAACCTGCTCATGCGCCTGCGCGCTAGCCACTTGCTCAGCCAGATCGGTTAAATCAGGCGGCGTTAACCCCTCAAGATGTGCCTGGCTTGCCTCAAGTTGACCATCCAGCTTGGCCAGCGCCTGCTGAAAGAGGGTGACGGTTTCAATAAGCGCTTGGCGCTCGGGCGCTTCCAGGCGAGCCTGAATAAAGTCAGCGTCGTTGTCGAAAGCGCTGCCGCTCAGCGCCTGTTGCCACTCGTTTTGCGCTGCGCTTAACGCCTGTGTAGCAGCGGCGGTGCGCTGGGCACTATCTGACAGCGTGGTTTCGGCGCGGGCCAGTGCCGTTTGCGCGTACTGAGCATTCTCCTGGGCAGATTGCCACGCCGCCTCAGACTGCTGAATGTCGCTTTGCACACGGCTAAGCTCTGCCTGCAACGCCTCCAGTGACCCATGTGCCTCGGGCAGCGCCCTACGCAGCTGCTCACACTGGGCTTCCAACTGGTGGCAACGCTTTTGAGCGGCCTCTAACTCAGGCTGCTGGGACTTTATCTGGGTATCCAGCGCTTTCCATTCGCTGCGCTGTTGTTCAAGTGTACATTCCTGCGCCGCCAGCTCTCGAGTAAGCACTTGATAGCGCTCAACGTGGCGCTGGCTCTCCTGGCAGGCGGCCTCCAATGCACTTAGCGGCTTGGCTCCCCACTCTCCCAGCGTATGGCGCAAGTTCTCGCTCTGCTCATCGTTATACTTAAGCTGCTGAGTTAACCGCTGCTGTAACTGTTGAGCCTGCATCAGCGCTTGATGCGCCTGTTCATACTCCGTGCGTGCTCGCTTTACATCGGCCTGGGTAACGGGGGGCTGTTCCTGTATGGCAGGCGCGGGATGCTCACGGCTACCGCATACCGGGCAGGGCTGATGGGTTTCCAGCCGAGCGGCAAGTAGCGCGGCCTGCCCCTGGTGCCAATGCATTTCCTGCTCGGTGGCCTGACGCTTATAGCGTTCAACCGTTTGCTGGTGACTCGCGACGTCACTTGCTGTCTGAGCCACCTGCCCGGCCAACACAGCGCGCTGGGACTCAAGCCCGGCCAGCGTTTGCCGCTGACCGTGCAGCGCCTGGCGGCCTTTTAGCACCTCATCACAGCCTGCAAGGTGATTGCGCTCCACCTGTTCCGCTTTTAGCTTGGCGGCAAGTGCCTCACCCTGCTCAGCGATGGTATCGCGCTGCTGTGTTTGTTGGCCTACCCGCTGGTGCAGGCCCTGCCATGCACTTTGGGCTTGGTGCAGCTCCTGTTCCACGCGGTTGAGTGCCTGAAACTGCTCCAAAGCTTGCTGTAAACGGCCAGCCTGTTCACGGAGTCCCGGCAACTGCTGGTAGCGTATTTGTGCCTGTTGTAACGCTTGCTGAGCGTGTTGATGCGCCGCCTGCTGTTTTTCGACGGCCGTTTGAGCCTGAACATGCTCTTGCTGGGTAGCGTGTGCCGTTTGCTGCACCGTTTGCACGCAGTGAAAGGGTGCGGCCAGTACTTGGGTTTGTTCATGGGCGCTTAAGTGCTGTTGAGCTCGCTCTATTTCTGGCTGTTGGTGTAACAGCTGTTTTTTTTCTGCACCCAGTGCCGCATGGCGATCAAAAAGCGCCTGGCACTCCTGCCCCCGACGCTCGGCTGTCTGGGTCTGTTCACGCTGCTGCTTGGCAATGGTTAACGCCTGCTCAGCAGCTTGGTGCTCTGGGGCCAGCGTTTCCAGTGCTTCAATAAGCGCCGCTTCGCTCTCACTATCGCTTGCATCCAGAATGCCCTGCACACGGTGCTGGTGATCTTTGACCGCCCGCTCTATCTGGTTGGCCTGTGTGCGCAGATGCTCTTCAATGCGTTGAAAAATATGGGTTTGAAACAGCTGGGAAAAAATCTTTTCGCGATCTTTTGACTCCGCCAGCAACAGCTCGCGGAACTTGCCCTGGGGCAGCACCATCACCTGGCGGAACTGGCTGGCATCCAACCCCAGTAGTGCCTGCACTTGGGCGGTAGCATCGTTAACGCTACGCGCGACGAGGCACTCATTTTCCTTGCCGTCAGCGGTTAGCCGCCACAGCTGGGCTTCTGCGTTTTGCGTTGTCGTCCCTTCGCCTCGCGCTTTAGGGCGCTCCTGCTGAGGCACGCGGCGCACCCGGTAGTTTTCTCCGCGCAGGTAAAAATCCAGCGTTACTTCAGTTAGCAACGTATCGGCTGCCTGGTCGCAGCGCATCTGGGTGCCCGAGCGCTCTTCTCCCGTGGTCTGGCCATAAAGCGCGAAGCAGATGGCGTCCAGAATCGAGCTTTTCCCGGCGCCTGTCGGGCCGTTGATCAAAAACAGCGGGCTTCTACCCAGCTGAGAAAAATTGATGGTCTCCTCGGCCGCAAAAGGGCCGAAGGCCTGCATGGTGAGTACGAGCGGCGTCATGACTGGCCCTCTTCATCGCGGCTGAGGGAGGTGATGACATCACTCATGGCGCGTGCCTGGTCAGCGCTCATGGCGTCACCGCTGGTTTGTTCGAAGAAATCGCTGAACATATCCAGGGCATTAAAGCGCAGCCGTTCGCGATCCAGTTGCTGACGCTGCTGCGTCCCTAGCATACCGGGCTTTTCGAGGTGCAGAACATTGGGGTATACCGCGCGCAGCTTACCCATGGGGTCTAAAATAGCGTGGCGGTCGGTTAACCGAACCAACAAGTAGTCATCGGCACAGAGGTCCTCGCGCCCTTGTCTCAACAGCTCATCAAGTTCGCCTTCCAGCACGCGCACTTCGCGCTTGGGCACCAGCGGGCGATGCTCAATGCCGGTCACTCCCTCGTTACCTATATCCACAAGCGTAACGCCTTTACGCTGCCGAGCTTCTGAAAAGCTGTATTTAAGCAGCGAGCCGCTGTAGCGAATATGTTCGCCGCCACGGTATTGCGGGCCATGCAAGTGCCCAAGCGCGACATAGTCAAAGCCCTGCATGGGCTCCCAGGCAACACTTTCTGCACCGCCCAGGGTTAACGGGCGCTCGGAATCAGATGCGCTGCCGCCATCTACAAAGCAGTGGCTCATCAGTACCGTTGGGCGGGTAGCGTGGCGCTTCTCACCAATACGCGTTAGCAAGTAGCGGTGGGCGCTATCAAAGTCGCGGACCGGTTCACCGAACTGGCTGCGTACGTATTCCGGGTCAGCATAGGGCACGCCAAAAATATCGACCTCAACGCCGTTGATAGCAAGCGTAACGGGGGTATCGCAGGCGCTCAAATCAGAAAGAATATGCAGCCCCGCCTGACGCAAATGGCGTGCACCAAAGCCCAAGCGCTCAGCACCATCGTGGTTGCCGGAAATAATAACCACTGGCAAACCACGCTCTTGGCAAAGCTCGCCCAGCACATCATCAAGCAACGTAACAGCCGCGGAAGGCGGCACCGAGCGGTCATAGATATCGCCCGCAATCAGCACAGCGTCTACGGCTTCGCGGTCGACGATCTCGATCAGCTGGTTTAGAACGTGGCGCTGGTCTTCAAGCAGTGAGATGTTGTGAAACAATCTCCCCAGGTGCCAATCGGCGGTGTGGAGTAGACGCATGGCAGGCTCAACGGCAGGTTAGGTGGTTGCATCATAACAACCTAACCTGACGGCGTTTAGCCTTTACGGGTGAGAAATACTTAAGGGCTCTTGGGCAATTGGCGTTTATGCTCGGTGCGGGCATAGGTGTCAATGATGGTGGTATACGCCTCATCGCTGATGGCATCGCCGACCAGGAAGGCATCAATATCCGCATAAGTCACGCCTAGCGCCACTTCATCCGCCAGCTGGGGTTTGAGCGTTTCAAGATCAGCGGTGGGCTGCTTTTCAACCAACGCGGAGGGTGCGCCCAGCGCCGCACCGACGTCACGTACCTGGCGTTTGGTTAGCCCGGTGAGCGGCGCAACGTCACAGGCGCCGTCACCATATTTGGTGAAGAACCCCATTAGTGCTTCGGCGGCTTGATCCGTTCCGACCACCAGGCCACTTCGTGCTCCGGCCGCTGCGTATTGCGTCACCATACGCTGGCGCGCCTTGATATTGCCCAACACAAAGTCGCGGTGACCGCCGTCTCTAAACGTTAGCCCGCCCTCTTCCAGTGCGGCCAACAGGGCATCACTTGCCGGTTTAACGTTAACGGTCAGCACATGGTCGGGTTCAATAAACGACAGTGCCTTCTGCGCATCATCTTCATCCTGCTGAGTACCATAAGGCAACCGCATCGCGTAAAAAGAGGCGTCGATGCCCTGCTCACGCGCCTTATTAACCGCTAACTGCGCCAAGCGGCCGCCTACCGTGGAATCTACGCCGCCACTAATGCCCAATACAAGCGCATGCTGCCCTGTATCGATCATTTCGCGACACAAGAAATCAACGCGCTTATCAATCTCTTGCTGCGGGTCAATACGCGGCGTTACCTGCAAAACCGTTTGAATATGCGATTGGGTTGCCTGCTGATCTACCATTCTGGCCTCCTTGCGGTCGAACGTTGATCCATAGCGGATAGCGTTTTATTCAGGCTAGAGCAGAAATGTGTTTGGTTCTACTCATCTAATGGCGCGCTACCGTTCAATACATCACGGTGATATTGAGGAATGCACTCCAATGCATAGTGCGCGGCGGCTAGGCGAACGTCGTTACGATCACCGGAAAAGCGGCGTGTCTCGGTAATCATGTAAATCTTTTGCTCATGGAGAAACGCCCAGGCAAAGCATACCGTACCGACAGGAATGTCATCATGCGGTTCAGGGCCTGCAATCCCGGTATTGGCGACGGTTATAGTGGCATCGTTATTATTAAGTGCCCCTAGCGCCATTTCTCGAGAGGTTTCTTCACTGGTAAGCCCATACGTATCAATCGTATCGAAGCTGACCGACAAATAACGATTTTTTGCCTCAGGGGAATAAACCGCCAGCCCACAGTCAATACACTGCCCGCTACCGGGCACACGGGCCAGCTCAGAGACAATCAGCCCTGCGGTGCATGATTCGGCAGTGGCCAATTTGAGCTTTTGTTGCTGTAGATAATCAGTAATTTGCTTAAGCAATTCCATTGCGTATCTCCTGACAAATCACAATCCCTGTCGTTTTATTCTTCCTCTTAAAAGGTAGCTGTTCTCGAAGAAGGCTGAAAAATCAGCCAGCAAGTTCATCATTTGTTAAAAAGCCCTTATCCATTGATAAGGGCTTAGCGCTGTTTCTTCCACCCATCCGCGTAGGAGCTATTCTGTAAGCGGTAGTCATGGCGCTCCTCTACAATGACCAGGGCATTTGCCCTGGTCATGTGCTGAACTAGCCGGAAGGCTTTTTAACTAGAAGCTTTTTGAAAGCGTAATCGCGCCGTACTTGTCCTGCTTTTCCTGGCCATCAAATTCACGTGTGCGCTGAACACCGGAAAAAACGGCTTGCCACCCATCCCAGGCAATGGCAAAACCAGCGGCCCCTTCTCCTACCCACTCTTTACGGTCAACCGAGTGACTGCTGGAAAACACGTTGCCATCCAGAGTGAGGTTATGCGCGACGTAGTAGCCTTCGACATTAGCGAATACATACCACTGCCAGCCCGTTGTACTCGTCATGCGGCCACGGTTACTGGGGTTGGGGGTAAGCGTCGGGATACCGCTGGCATCATCACCCCAGCGAACGCCATAACCCGCACTGGCGTAGGTATTGAGATTGCCCAAGGCAACGCTGACACCGGGGCCATGAGCCAAGCGCTTACCGGCCAGAGGCACGTTATGCCACCACTGACGACGCATGGTCAGGTTAAGCAACGGCTCATCCTTTAACTGGTTATGCCAGCCGCTTGGACGTTCGCTATTGGTAATACGGTGTACCTCACGCTGAATGCTGTCAGCAAGCGATGATGGGCCTACCAGGCCGGCCTCTATATGAAGATCAGTGGCTTGCTGCCAGCGTCCTACCGGAACATCTTCATAAAGTGACATACCCGCATAAACCAGGCCTGCATAGGGGCGGTCGTCCTCAATTAGCTCAGAGCGCTCGATATCATCCGGCGTATAAATCTGGTGCACCAATCGGAAAGCAACTGAATCCGCCTGGCCCATCAAACTATCCGGCAGCGCCGTGGCTAAACGCTGGGTCCAGTTTTCCGGGCTGGGCTTAAATGCCCAATTAAGCTCGAAGCCGCTGGTAAAGTGCCCATCGTCACTGCTCATTAGACCGTCATTTTCATGTGTCACAGAAATGACGTTGTTATCTGCATTCGCCAAGGCAGGGAGTAGACTCATTGCTGCTACAAAGGGAAGCAGGCGCCAAGCAGGCAGGCAGACGTTGTACATTGCTCATCCCTTGAGTGGGGGTTAAAACCAAAGTAGCGCCCTCGAAGAGCGCTAGCAAACATTTCTGATTGTATGTAAACATGCAAAAAGATAGCAAGGAAATATTATTCGCCAAACATCAATAACAACCCAACACCCGTGGCGCAAGGCGCTGCCTCTCTTCTGTACCAAAGGTGGGTAACAGTAAGCATAGCCAGTTCATATGCCCTCGATACGCGCACCATCAATTGGCAGTACCTTGCTTTATGTCTTTAAAGAAATAGCCTAACGGTCCCTTAACAGCCACTGCGGAGTAATTTCATGCTGGCCGTTTTCATCAGTGATAAACAGCGAGCCTTCACTCACCATAACCGCCCAGTTAATAGCGCGCGGGAGGTTCTGAGCAATCACTGCCAAGGCTTCTTGAGGCAAGGTCGCTACGTGAAAGTTTTTAAGCGTTGCCACGCCTGGAAGTACTTTGTTTTCCCATATATCGGTGCGCCCGTAGGCAAGCAGCGATACGCGCTCGGCGCGCCGTGAGCACCAGGTTAGGCGTTCGGCATCCGGCAAGCCTACTTCAACCCAATGCAGCACCCGCCCATCCAGACTCTTTTCCCATAGTGCGGGTTCATCCACATCGGAAAGTCCGCGCCCAAATGCAATCGCTTCGCTGTACCACAATACATAAGCAATCAGCCGCGCACTCATCCGCTCTTCTGTTTCAGAGGGGTGGCGTGCCACGGTAAAACGTAGCGTTTCATACACCCCACGATCCAGGTCGGTAAGGTTAATATCAACTTTGTAAGGCGTCGCACTAAGGGCCATCAGAATATCCAGCGATAAATTTTGGCTAGTTTACCTGATGCGCGGCCCGATAGGCGCTAGGCATTCCGATAATCAGCCGTTAGGGTGCTGTGTTTTAACGTATCGGCTTCGTGATGAGGCTCACGCCATTTTTCGTCGAGCGCTGCTTGATACCACGCCTGCATCGCTGGCAGCGTCAACAGGTGCTTTGCATAAGCGTTCGAAGCCTCGCTTAAAGGCAAGCCAAACGTTTGTACACGGAAGACGACAGGTGCGTAGAAGGCATCTACCGCCGTAAATTTGTCACCTGCCAGGTAAGGGCCACCAAAGCGTGAAAGGCCTTCTTGCCAGAGCCTATCCAATCGAGCGAGATCAGCTCTGAGCCCAGCAGAAACATCCTGAAGCGTAACGCGCACGCCGCAGTTCATGGGGCATTCGTTACGTAACGTGGAAAAGCCGCTATGCATTTCGGCGCTGGCCGAACGTGCCCAGGCACGTATTGTCGCCTCTTTTGGCCATACCCGAGCATGCTGCTCGGCAATGTATTCAACAATGGCCAGCGAATCCCAGACGGCCGTCTCGCCATCCACCAGGCAAGGCACAAGCCCGGAAGGCGAAAAGCGAATAAACGTATCGCGACTCGCCCCATTGCCACCCTCAAAGACCATAACGTGTTCCTTAAAAGGAATATCAAGCGCCTTCATAAGCACCCAAGGCCGCAATGACCATGAAGAGTAATTCTTGTTGGCAATGTAGAGATCAAACATGGTTACCCCTTTTTTACGTCAAATAAGCAAGGATGGCTACGCTAGTCGCATTATGTCGCCTTTCTTTATCCCATAAATTGCCTGTTTCATCGTCTAACAGATTCTTTTTTTACTTTATTTAAACCAAGGTCGTGTATGCAAGAAAATATCAAGCTGTACGATGTTACCGATAACATAGCCAGCAATTAGCACTATCATTGGGAGTACTCGCATGGATGAATGGACGCAAACGTTGTCCACAGGACCGTTGCTAGGCATTGCCGCCGTAGCGGTCTTGTCCCTTTTACTATTGATCATCAGATTCAAGATGCATGCGTTTGTGGCGCTGATGTTGGTGAGCTTACTGACGGCGCTCGCCACGCAGATTCCAGTCAATGCGATTGTTCCCACGATGGTGGATAGCTTTGGGGGAACACTGGGCGCTGTTGCTCTACTGGTAGGGTTAGGGGCAATGCTTGGCAAGCTTGTTGAGCATTCAGGCGGTGCCAAAGCGCTTGCCGATAAAATGATTGATCTCTTCGGCGAAAAGCGAGCGCCTTTTGCCCTCGGCATCACGTCGCTGCTAATGGGCTTTCCGATATTTTTTGATGCCGGCTTGATCGTCATGCTACCGATCATTTTTGCCGTTTCGCGTCGTTTGGGTGGCCCTATTCTTCTTTATGCCATGCCTGCTGCCGCTGCGTTTTCGGTTATGCATGTTTTCCTGCCCCCTCACCCAGGCCCGGTTACCGCATCGGAGCTTTATGAGGCAAATTTAGGGTTATTGCTGCTTGCTGGCGTGGTGATTGCGTTCCCCCTTTGGTGGATATCAGGCTATATGTGGGGGAAAATTGTTGCAAAGCGCTACCCCTTCCCTCTCGCAGACTCCCTGTTCGGCGACGTCAGCGATGACCACGTTATCAACCCGCCTTCTGTCAGCGTTGTTATCAGCATGCTGTTGCTGCCGATTGTGCTGATCTTCATGAACACCGGCTTAAACTTTCTGCGCTCAATGGGCGTTGTGGATAGTGACGCACTGTGGTTCCAACTGCTATCAGCCGTTGGCAACACGCCGGTAGCGCTGCTTATTTCAACGTTGGTGGCGATGTTAGTACTGGGCCGCCGCCAAGGTGTCGGAGGCAGTGCATTAGAAAAAATACTGGATTCTTCTCTGGGGCCGATTTGCTCGGTAGTACTGATCACAGGCGCCGGCGGTATGTTCGGTGGCGTACTCAGGGCATCCGGCATTGGCGATGCGCTATCAAGTTCGCTCAGCGATATTGGTTTACCGATCATCCTGGCGGCTTATGTCATTGCGGTGATTATGCGCTTGGCCCAAGGCTCGGCAACTGTCGCCCTGGTAACCGCCGCCGGGCTCATGGCCCCCGCCGTGATTGGCGGTGACTTTACATCCATGCAGGTAGTGGCGATTACTCTGGCAACAGCAGCGGGCTCTGTCTTTGCTGGGCATGTCAACGACTCGGGATTCTGGCTGGTTGGCCGCCTGTTAGGAATGGACGTCAAGACAACGCTCAAGACCTGGACCGTTCAGCAGGCGCTGCAATCTGTTGTGGGGTTTGTGTTCGCATCATTTATTTTTATGCTGTTTTGAACGGTTACGCTGCATAGAAAAACATCAACTAAAGAGCTTTCCAGGCGTTCCTAGCGTGCAGCCTGGAACAACGTATTTCCCCCAAGCGCCATCAATATGCCTGCGTTTAAGCGTTGAATAAGTGATGAGGAGTAGCTCAGCATAAAACGAGGGCGGCGCTTCCGCCACCCTTGAATAGAGCGCTATGGGCTTGTTGCCTGACTAAAAGCTGGCCTTACGCTTCTCTATAAATGCGCTCATGCCCTCTTTTTGTTCCTCACCGGCAAAGCAGAGTGCAAATAGGCTAGTCTCCAGGGCCAGTGCACTATCAAGGTCCTGGTCCATCCCGTCATGAACGGCCTGCTTGGCACCGCGTACCGACTGAGGGCCGTTGCCTTTTAACTGTTGGGTAAGCTCTGCTACATAGCTTTCAAGCTCTGCCTGAGGCATTACGCGATTCACCAGACCGATGCGTAGCGCTTCTTTCGCGTCTATCTTGCGCCCTGTCGTCACAAGATCAATCGCCATGGCTGGGCCTACGCGGCGTGGTAAGCGTTGCGTACCACCAAAGCCTGGGATGACACCCAACAAAACTTCAGGCTGGCCGAATACCGCGTTGTCGCTGGCTACTGCCCAGTCGCAGGCCAGTGCCAATTCGCAGCCGCCGCCAAGGCAAAACCCGTTCACAAGGGCGACCACCGGCACCGGAAGCGTTTCAAGTCGTTTAATGGTTCGTAACGCTTGGCTTGCAAAGGCACGCGCTTCTTCCGGTGTTTTATCACGCATTTCGGTGATATCCGCTCCGGCGACAAATGACTTTTCACCGGCGCCAGTCAGTAATACGGCGCGCAGGTTTGGCTGATTCTCAAGCTCAGTCAGGTGGGTCTCTAGCGCGGAAAGTACATCGCTATTTAACGCATTCAACGCCTTGGGGCGGTTGATAGTCAGGCGGACGATACCCTCGTTATCGACCTTTTCAATAACTGATTCGCTCATATTGGCTCCTTCATTGTTATGGTGACTTACATCGTTATGACGGCTTCACTGACCTACCTTGCAACCCTAGCGAACGCCTGGTTGGGGGGCAATCACTTCTTTTCTCGCCCGCCAGAAATACAATCGCCGCCTCCTGGGGCGGCGATTGTCACAATAGGGCGATTAGCCAACCTCAAAATCACTCAGGCATTGAATGCCTGCCTCAATTACCGCCCGCTGGGCACGCCCAACAGGGAGCCACTGGGTGATCACAAACTGTGCGCTTAGAAGTTTTGCCTTATAGAAGGGGTCTGTTGTGCCCCGCCCAATGGCCGCCTGCGCACTGAGTGCCGCCTGCCCCATTTGCCAGGCGCATAACACATGGCCTGCCAGGTTTAGCAACGGAGTCGCATAACCTTGTACGGCATCAGGCCCGTTTTCCGGGTCTTTGCCTTGCTCAAGTACCTGCTGCTTGGCAGCACGTAAATCCTCAAGCCCGGCATCCAGCGCCTGCCCCAAATGAGCCAACGCAGGTTCAGCCTTGAGACGTTCAACCGTGTCGGCTACTTCGTTTAGCAGGCTGGAAAATGCTTCGCCATTATCACGCTGTAACTTGCGTCCTGCTAAATCCAGCGCCTGAATGCCGTTAGTGCCTTCATAAATGGGTGCGATACGAGCATCACGCAGCAGCTGTGCCGCGCCGGTTTCTTCGATATATCCCATCCCGCCGTGCACCTGAATACCTAACGAGGCGATCTCTACCGCTTGATCCGTTGAGAAGCTTTTTACCACAGGAATCAGGATATCAACGCGAGCCTGAGCCGCCAGGCGTTCACTCTCGTTTTCAGCATGGCGGGCGGTGTCCAGCTGTGCTGCACAGTACAGTGCTAACGCACGCAGCGCATCGGTGCGTGCGCGCATGGAAAGCAGCATGCGCCGCACGTCGAGATGCTCACTAATGGGGCACTCTTTACCGCCTCGCGCTGCCGACAAACGACCCTGATGGCGCTCTTGTGCGTAGGCAAACGCGTGCTGGCAGGCGCGTTCGGCCACGCCGATCCCTTGGATACCCACTTTATGACGCGCCTCGTTCATCATGGTGAACATGTGATTCAGGCCGCGCCCTTCTTCACCCACCAGATAACCGATTGCCCCACCCTGCTCGCCAAAACTTAACGAACAAGTTGGTGAGCCGTGGATACCCAGCTTGTGCTCAATGGCGGTGCATAAAACGTCATTACGCTCGCCCAGGGTGCCGTCATCATTGACGAGAAATTGAGGCACCAGAAAAAGCGAGATGCCTTTATTACCCTCTGGCGCATCAGGTTTACGCGCCAGCACAAAATGGATGATATTTTCAGCGGCGTCGTGCTCACCCCAGGTAATATAGATTTTCTGGCCACTTATCCGGTAATGATCGCCTTCAGGTACTGCCTTGGTACGCACTTTAGAAAGATCCGACCCTGCCTGGGGCTCGGTCAGGTTCATGGTGCCTGTCCAGGTCCCTTCTACCAAATGGGGTAAATACGTCGCTTTCAGCGGCTCGCTGCCATGATGGGCCAATGCTTCAATGGCGCCAGCAGTTAACATGGGACAAAGCCCTAACGCCATATTGGCACCGTGGAGCATTTCCTGGACGGCACTGGCCACCACTTCAGGCAAGTTCTGCCCACCTAACGCTTCCGACACGCCGATGCCGTTCCAGCCGCCTTCTACATACGCCTGGTAGGCCGCCGCGAATCCATCAGGCGTCGTTACTCGCCCATCCGGATGATGTTTGGCGCCTTGATGATCACCGGTAGCATTTAGCGGCCCCCAAACGTCACCCGCAAGCTTGGCGGCCTCATCCAGCACCGCCTCAACAACGTCGGGTGTTGTCTCTGTAAAATTGGACAGCGTCAGCGAGTGATGCCCGAGCAGTTCTTCGAGCACAAAACGCAAATCGCGTACCGGCGCGACGTAGTGATTCATGGCAAAACCTCGATGTAGAAATAAAACAGTCGTTTGTTATAAACCGTTATATTCGATAGTAGTTTCCTGCCTATCGTTACACCATTAGCCCAACGTCTCACCTCTTTACGATACAGACTCGCTACCAAATTACTTACGCGTGCCTAACTGTTCGACATCGTCATAATAGGCAATTCGGGTTTCTTCCTCGGCAGGCGGTCCGACTACAGGTTCCGCTACGTCCACGTTTGGCACTGCATCCGACAAATCTTCCAGATGCTCGTGCTCAAGCGCCCCCTGAACAAGCTCCTCGGTAATCACAAGCTCTGCCCCGGCCGCAGTCATGGGCGTCGTCGCGGTAAACGGCGCCACCGGCATCGGAGCGGGGCGCACGCTGCGCCGCCAGGCAAAAAAGAGCAGGAAGAACAGGCTGAGCCCACCAAATGCCCAGAACAACCCGGCATCGCCCACGGCTGTCATAACGGGTGAAATCATCAGCGGGCTTAAGGTTGCCCCGATAGAGTTAATCAGCAAAAGTCCTTGGCTCATACGTACAAGCGCCCCGGCGGGTGCTCGGTCGGCAGCATGACTGACGGCCACGGGGTAGAACGCAAATACTCCACCGCCCAGCAAGAACAGCAGTACCGCCAGCAGCGGCGTGGAGAGCGGTAGCCAAAGAATTGCTGCCGACACCAGCACACAAAAACCACTAATCCCGATAAGCACCATTTGTCGATCATGACGGTCTGACCAGCGTCCAATCGGGTACTGCAGCAGCATGGCCCCCAGCACCACCAAGGCCATCATCTGACCCACCTGATTCACGCTCATTCCAATGCGCTGCAAATAAAGGGGCAGCAAAGTGTACGCCGCCGCGACCACCATGCCCGACCCCAGGCTACCCAGCACGCCCGTTGGGGTTAACATGATTAATCGATAAGGAGGCAGCGGTTCGGCGTGCTCAACCAGAGGGGTAACACGCGGAATCATCGCCATTGGCAACACAGAAAGCGACGCCAGCATGCCGATCACCATAAACGGTGCCGTCCCGCCCATAGCATTGGTGACGCCCAGCAATAGCTGACCAATGACACCGGCGGCGTAAAGCGAAATCATGTAGAGCGCCAACAGGCGGCCACGCACTTTTTGCTCGCCTGCCGTGAGCAGCCAGCTCTCAATGACCAGATAGACACCGACCGTTGCCCAGCCGCCAATCAAGCGCAATGCAAACCAGGCCCAAGGGTCAAAAAAGAGCCCTTGAAGAAGCACCGTCACGGCAACCAGCGAGGCGAAACTGCCATAGGCGCGAATGTGCCCAATACGTAGCAATAACCGGTCGTTAAACAAGGCGCCCAAGGCCAGGCCAATAAAGTACGCTGACGAGACAATCCCGATCACCGTCGCAGACCCGCCTGCCGCATCCAGGCGTACCGTGATCAAGGTAGCCAAAAAGCCGTTGCCAATGCCTAAAATAAACAGGCCCAACAGAGGCGCAAACGCCATAGCCAGTAATTGCCGCGACATGAAAACCTCAACTTGCCAAACACGTTGTCAAAAAACAGGGTCAAAAAAAGCGGACATAGCTGTTTAAGGGCCGTTGCCACCTTTTACACAACCACAGGCAAGAAACGGGCGCGCAATTATTGCCCTGGATAGCATAAAGTCAACGCTTTTTCATAGCCTGTTCGTATCGATTAGTGTTTTCTCAAAATAACCGTATCTTTTTCAGGAAATTCGACTGTTAGTTGATGCTGCGCGGCCCACCATTCAAAGGTTGCCTCACTGAAAAAACAGATATGGGTGGGGTCATTAATATAGTGCCAGTTGGCAAATGCTGCTTGAGTGGTCACTCGCTTGGTCATGATGCCCAGATAGCCACCAGGGAGTAGCTGAGCCACCAACTGCGCCAGCACCTTTCCGGGCATGGCTAAATGCTCAACGACTTCAGTCGCGGTGATAAAATCATAGGTGTTCTGCAAAACGGACATGTCGGGCGCATAGAAGATGTCGAACACCGTCATGGGGTGGCCAACTTCCTCGAACATCACAGACAGCGTGGGGCCAGGCCCTGAACCAAAATCCAACCCGTTGGCACCTTTCGGCAGTTTGGCTAGCAACGGCGTGAACAAGCGCCCTAAAAATCGCCGGTACCCCATATCTTGCGGTGAATTTTGATGCTGGTCATACTCTGCTTTTTCATCCGCTACGCTTAAATGCTGCTCGGACGGCACAAACACCAGCCAACACGTGGCACACTGGTAATATTCACGACGATGATTTTGATGATAGAGCGAGACCTTAATTTCACCGCATAGCGGACAGCATTGCATCGTCGTATTCTCTGGTTTTCGGTTTTGCATTTAAGGAAAGAGGCATGCTCTCAGGCTTGGATCATCTTGTTGTTACTGTCACAGATATGGGTCGCGCGGTTGATTTTTACTCGCGAGTTCTCGGGCTAGACGTACGCTATCGTGATGCCCAACGGGTAGATTTAATGCTGGGCGATACCGCCCTACGACTCCATCAAACCGACACCGACATCGAGCCTATTTCTGCAACCCCTACGCCTGGCAGCCTGGATTTATGCCTACGCTGCCAATTGCCGCTGGATGAATTCAAACAGCATCTAGACGTGCTGGGCATTGAGGTTGAACTTGGCCCGGTGGCTCGCCAGGGCGCCAATGGCGCGATCGAGTCCGTTTATCTGCGCGACCCCGATGGTAACCTTTTGGAAATTTGCCGCCCGGCTCGCTAATTTTACCGTCAGTATCTTGCAGGCCAGTGACTAATGCTTAGCGGCGTCGTGCAAGGTATTATAGGGCGTTAAGAACCTTCGTTTTATTGTCTCATCCGTATTAAAGGTAAAAAGACATGCAAGATAACCGTCATGACTCGCCGATTGAAGGCGAAATTATTTCAGAACACACTACCGCCGAGCCAAGCAAGCAGCACGACACCACAATGGCCATGGTGGTTTATGCGCTTTATCTGGCAAGCTTTGTTGTCGGCTTCACCTCGGTTGTCGGCGTCATCATTGCCTATGTCTATCAAGGCAAAGGCCCGGCCTGGCTGGACGAACACTACCGCTATCAGGTTCGCACCTTCTGGATTGGCTTGCTGTACGCAAGCGTTAGCTTCCTGCTTACCTTTGTACTGATCGGCTTCCCGCTTTTATTTGCGCTGGCGGTTTGGTTTATCGTTCGCTGCGTTAAAGGGTTTAAAGGCTTACAGGATAAACGTGCTCCGAGTAATGTGGACAGCTGGTTAATCTAACGAATGACGGAACACGCAACGACATCAGACAAGCGACTCTCCCGAGCCACGGCGATTGCGTGGCTTTGGCGAAGGCTTTCGCGCTGGCCCCTGCCGCGCCTGTGGCGTTTTGCATCCACGCTAGCTCCTCTCGTTTACTGCTTTAGCCGCCGTGAGCGAAACGTCACCGATATTAATCTTAAGGTGGTATACCCCGCGCTTGACCAGCGTAAGCGCAGGGCACTCGCTAAACAGAGCCTTCGTCACTCCACCGCCACCATGATGGAGCTGGGCTATGCCTGGATGGCGGAGCCTGATCGCGTTGAAGCAAGTATTGTTGAAGTGCATGGCCGCGACAAGCTGGACAGCGCACGCGCACAGGGCCGTGGTGTTATTGTTCTGGCGCCGCATTTTGGTAACTGGGAAGTGTTGAACTTCTGGCTTTCCAGCCATTTCCCTTTCACCGCTATGTACGAGCCTCCCAAAATAACCAACCTTGAGCCGATTATTCGCCATGGCCGTGAACGGATGGGCGCGCAGTTGGTGCCCACTAACCCGCGGGGCGTTGCAGCACTGCTTAAAGCACTTAAGCGCAGCGAGGCCATTGGCATTCTGCCTGACCAGGAACCCGACTGGGGCAGCGGCGTCTTTGCGCCGTTTTATGCACGCGATGCGTATACCGCCACGCTACTCCCCAAACTGGTGGCGCGCACCCAGGCACGCGTTGTCACAGGCGTTGCCCTGCGCCTGCCTGGTCGCGGCTTTGCTATCCATTTTCTGGACGCCGACGAGCGGGTGTATAGTGCTGACGAAACAGTGTCTGCGAGCGGGGTTAACGCCAGTGTTGAAGCGTCAATTGCGCTGGAACCCGCCCAGTACCAGTGGGAATACAAGCGCTACCGCAAAGTCATCGAAGAGCAGCAGCAAAACCCCAACGCCAACGACTTCCGGCTTTACTAAACTCTGCCTGAGAGGTGCTGATAGACCTTATCAGCACCTACTCATCGTCATGGCGTGCATAGACATCATCGAGCCTTTCGATATCGTCTTCCCCCAGATAGGCACCCGACTGAACTTCAATCAGCTCTAACGGGATTTTACCGGGGTTCTCTAAGCGGTGAAGTGTGCCAATCGGAATATAGGTCGATTGATTTTCACTGACTAAAAAGCTGCGCGCTCCCACGGTTACCTGTGCCGTTCCGCTTACCACGACCCAATGCTCGGCGCGATGATGGTGGCGTTGAAGGGAGAGTCGGCCGCCGGGTTTCACCATAATATGCTTAACCTGATAGCGCTCACCACTATCAATTGCTTGAAAGTCACCCCAGGGGCGATGTACCTGGGGCGTTGACTGAAGCTCGTGGCGCCCTTTACTGGCTAACACCGCGACTAATTGTTTTATGTGCTGGGCCTGGTCCCGATGCGCCACCAGCACGCTGTCAGAGGTTTCAATCACAAGCAAGCCGTTAACACCCAGCGTGGTCACCAGGCGGTGTTCGGCCATCACGAGTGAATTCGTAGTCGAGTGCAACAGCGCATCACCTTGCACCACATTGCCCGCTTCATCCGCTGCGGCCATCTCCCAAAGCGCATCGAAACTGCCTACATCGCTCCACTGAGCATCAAGGGGGATGACGGCCGCAAAACGGCAGTGTTCCATGACGGCATAATCAATCGAATTGGCGGGGCAGCGCTGAAACGGCGCTTCGGCGAGCCTTAGAAAATCCAGATCGCTGTGAGCACCATCAACAGCGGCCTGGCAGGCAGACAGCATCTCGGGTTGGAGGTCTGCTAGCTGCTCAAGATATGTCGAAGCGCGTAGCAAAAACATGCCGCTGTTCCAAAGCGTATCGCCTTGTTCAAGCAGTTGAGCGGCACGCTCGGCATCCGGTTTTTCAATAAACGAGGCGAGCCGATAGCCCTTTTCCAATGCATCACCACAGGCGATATAGCCGTATCCCGTTTCAGGATGCGTAGGCACAACGCCAAAGGTGACCAAATAGCCCTGCTCTGCCAAGGGCACGGCCCACGCGACGCTTTGTTGAAAAGCGCTCACATCGCCAATGACATGATCCGCCGGCAAGACCAACAGCAGCGGATCGTCTCCTGCGGCCTTGGCTAACAACGCCGCACAGGCAATCGCAGGCGCTGTGTTACGCCCTTCTGGCTCTAGCACAATACGCCCCGCCTGGTTCGCTTCACGCAGTTGCTCAGCCATAAGAAACCGGTGCGCCTGATGGCCCATAATAAACGGCGGTGTCGTACTTATCCCTTCCAGGCGATCCAGCGTTTGCTGAAGCAGGCTCTTCGATGAGGTTAAGCGCAAAAACTGTTTGGGCATTTGCTCGCGTGAAAGCGGCCACAGCCGTGTGCCGCTTCCCCCGCATAGAATCACCGGCTGAATCATAGTCTCGTCCTTGTAGGCAAAGCGTTACCAGCTGCCAAATGCTTCCCGTAACCAGTGGCAAAGCTGGCTCATTCGCGCAGCCTTTTCAGGGTTATCCAATGACGGCAGCGTGCCCTCCACAAATCCATACGTGCGAAAAGGCGCCAATAACGCTGGGTCACCTCTACAGCGTAGTCGACAGACCAAGCGTAATGATCATGTATCCGCTCAATATCCTGCCAGACCACCTGCGGTGGGTCACTCGCGTGCTCCCAAGGCGCAAAAATAGCCCAGCGGCGCCTGCAAGCATCGCGCAAAATGCCCATATTTGGCCTACATTACCTACTAACAAGTGAAAGATTGGGCGCAACAACGGCAGGTCTACATATACGTTAAGCGGGCGTCCAAATGCCGTGTAAGTGGCGGCATTACCCAGGTTGGCGACCATACGTTAGATGAACGGTGTGCATAAAGGATTTAGTGTACAAAATTTGTTCAAACATGCTTAGTGATGTTAGCTCACCCTGCTTTAGTCAGCCGTCGAAAGGAACTCGCCTATGCGCTGTACGACGTTGAAGAGTCCGGAGATCGGAAAGTGGATATTACTGCTTGGCTGCTTTACGGCATTGCCAGCCAGTGCCCACACAGATGACCATTTCAATGCGGTCATTGAGCAGGCTAAACAGCTTGCTGAACAGGCGTATCAAGCGCCTGAAGAATCACTACCCTCGGCCCTAAAAGAGATTGATTACGACACCTATCGACAAATCCGCTTTTCGCCCGACCAGGCCTACTGGCGTGATGAAAGCCCCTTCAATTTACAGTTATTTCATAGCGGGTTTATTTTTCAAACGCCTATCACGCTGAACATCATTGAGGGCGATGACGCCACTCCGCTGCCCTTCTCCAGCGATGATTTTCAGTACGATGACAATGCCGAGTCGCTTCTTGAGCAGGATTTAACCGGCAGTGGCCATGCCGGATTCCGGCTGCACTATCCCCTCAACAATGACGATTACGCGGATGAGTTCGCGGTCTTTTTAGGCGCCAGCTATTTCCGCCTGGTGGGCCAGGGTCAAACCTACGGATTATCAACGCGAGGATTAGCGATCGACACAGCGTCATCTGAAAAGGAAGAGTTTCCAGCCTTTCGGGAGTTTTGGCTCTATAAACCAAGCGAAGATGCCGATGAAATCACGCTACTCGCGCTGCTCGACAGTCCATCGTTAAGCGGTGCTTACCGCATAACGCTGCGCCCAGGTGAACAAACCGATGCCGAGATAGAAGCCGAGCTATTTGCCCGTCACGATGTCGCCAAGCTAGGCATAGCTCCGCTTACCAGCATGTACACGTTTGGCGAGTCTAGCCATGAAAGGTTTGATGATTTTAGGCCACAGGTACACGACTCTGATGGATTATTGATACATACAGGCGCTGATGAATGGATTTGGCGCCCGCTCAGTAATCCTCAAGAAACACATATTTCAAGCTTTGTGGATAACGCCCCCCACGGTTTTGGGCTGATGCAGCGTGAGCGCGACTTTAGCCGCTATTTGGATATGGAAGCGCATTACCATCAACGGCCCAGCCAATGGGTAGCGCCTATTGATGCATGGGGCGCAGGTCATGTTGAACTAGTAGAAATACCCACTCCGGATGAAACCCACGACAATATTGTTGCCTATTGGGTCGACGATGAGCCGCTTAACGCTGGGGACTCACGCCACCTTCATTATCACACCTACACACTCAATGATGCCCAGGACCACGCCGTAGGCCGAGTCATTCGCACCCGTCATGGCAAGGCCACCATTGAGGGAAGCGCCAGTGAAGGCGCTACAGTAGAGCGCCAGTTTGTTGTCGATTTTCAAGGCGGTGCGCTTGATGACATTGCCCCAGATCAACCCGCCGAACTCGACATTAGCACCCAAACCGGCAACGTCACGCAGCCCCATGTTATGCCGCTCCCCGATAACATGTGGCGCGCCAGCTTTCGAGTTTCCCCGGGAAATGAGCCAACTGATATCCGCCTGCGTTTAATGCTCAATAACCAGCCCATTAGCGAAACCTGGAACTATGTGTGGTATCCCGATGCGTAAATCTATTGAACTTACCCCGTTGATTCCGTGGCTGGCCTTTCGTCGCGCATTGCTGGCCCTGCTCGTCATCAGTTCCAGCATTGCTGGCTGTGTGGCGATGTTCAAGGTTATTTCCTTTTTGGAAATAGGCTGGAAAATCACCATGTTGGTACTGTTTGCACTAACGTTTAGCTGGATCGCCTTGGCGTTTTGGGGTGCTGTGTTCGGTTTTATTGTGTGCGCCCTGCGGCTAGATCCCTTAAGCCTGCGTCGGCAAGTGCCGCTTTCGCCTAACGGCAATTTACTGGTGAGTAAAACAGCGCTGGTCATGCCGATTTATGCAGAACCTCCCATCCCCACTATTGCAGGCCTCGAAGCGACCTGTCGCTCGCTAATTGAGCAGGCACACACCTCCTCGAACCCTCCTGAGACACCCTTAAGCGAACACTTCGACGTCTTTATTCTGAGTGATACGCAGGACCTCGACAAAGCCCAGGAAGAGGCCGCCCACGTGGCAGCACTTCAGCAGCGCCTTGCCGGTCAACTGGCGGTTCACTACCGTCGTCGAGAGAACAACCATGAGCGTAAGGCAGGTAATATTGCCGATTTTTGCTGCCGTTGGGGACGCCGCTACGACTATATGGTGGTTCTGGATGCGGATAGCCTGATGAGTGGCGAGACGCTGTTAACGCTAGTTCACCGCATGCAGCGTGAGCCCAGTGTCGGCTTGATTCAAACCGTGCCGATTCCGGTTGGCCAGCGCACGCTGTTTGGCCTTTTCACCCAGTTTGCCTCTGCACTTTACAGCCCGATGCTGGCCGCAGGCCAAAGCTTCTGGCAGGGCGATGCTGCCAACTACTGGGGGCATAACGCCATTGTGCGCACGCGCGCCTTTATGGCCAGCGCAGGCTTGCCTACCATTCCCGGCAAACCGCCACTTGGCGGAGAAATTCTTAGCCACGATTTCGTGGAGGCAGCCCTGTTAAAAAGAAGTGGCTGGCAGGTACTTCTTGATACTACGGCCACCACCGCCGTTTCACGTCATGACCCATATGCCAGCGCCTCTCATAACAGCTTTGAGGCCATGCCCAGCAATATGCTCGACTTTGCCAAGCGTGATCGTCGTTGGCTGCAGGGAAATTTACAGCATCTACGTTTGCTAACGGGCACGGGCTTTCATCCCATCAGTCGGCTACATTTTTTCTTCGGCGCCTTTGCCTATTTATCATCGCTTGTGTGGCTCGCTCTGCTGGTGTGTACGAGCCTTCTGGTCGGCTACCAGGCGATTGATGAGCCGACAGAGCAAATGCTGCCCAAATCGTTATCCGTAGGGCTACTGACCATTACCTTGGGGATGCTGCTGGCACCCAAGTTTCTGGGGTTTTTACTGGCACTCGGACAGTGTCCTCATGCTTTCGGTGGCAGGCTTAAGCTATTCACCAGCATGGTATTGGAAATACTCTTTGCCGCGTTGATTGCACCCTTGATGATGGCATGGCACAGCCTGTTTATTATCACCGTGCTGCTAGGGCGCTCTATTGAGTGGCAAACCCAACCCCGAGGCGAGCGCTCTTTACCATGGGGAGAAGTGTGGCAGCATGCTGGCTGGATGACACTATGTGGCCTTGCCTGGGCGGGAGCTGTCATGCTGTTTTCCGCCTCAGCCTTTGGATGGCTATCGCCGGTATGGCTAGGCCTGCTGTTAGCCGTGCCGATCATCAAGTACTCCAGTAGCAGCACGTGGGGCGGCGTTATTAATCAGCGCTTAGGGCTGCTAAAAACGCCTAGCACGCGTTTGAGCCCATCTTTGCTGGATGAATTTAACACCCTTATGGCGCGCGACAGTTCAATCTTGCCTGCCATGGCCGATGGTTCTCCGTATGTTCTTAATGCGCTGCCTTCTGAATTGTCTGGCGAGATGCCGCCTCAGTCGCTAAACCAGTTTAGCGTCCACGCGTCGTCGTCCCCGGCTGCCCAGACGAAAGAGCCTCATTAATGCTTGGCCAGCTAGCGCATCGGCTAAGCCGTTCGATGCTGGTTTAACGCAGCCTGTGGTTCGCCACAGGTGCAGATGGCTTGGCCTCGGGCGACCTGTATGCCTGCCGAGTGGATCATCCCCTACCCACGCGTGCCCACAGCGGGTGATGGTATGTGACAGCTTTTCAAACGTTAATTTTCGACCTAACCTGCCAACAGCGCTGTGGTTTCAAGCACAGGCGCTATGGTTACAAAAACGTGTTTACTAAAACGTTTATCAGAACCAAGTATCACACCCTCCATACCAAGCTCCGTTACAAGGAGCTTATGCCAGGAATTCAGGATTTATGATTTACGATTGGCAAGCGCTTAGTGTTCCCGAGTTAGCGGCGGTCGCCGAGCGCGACCCTGTCGCCGTTTTAGTGCTGGGCGCGATTGAGCAGCACGGCACACACCTACCGTTAGGCACGGACCTGATTATTGGCGAAGGACTGCAGGCTGCGATGCTGAGCGTTCTTGACCCCGCTCTAGAGGTCGTTTGCTTACCCTCTATTGCGGTGGGCGCAAGCGACGAGCACGCTAACTTCTCTGGCACGCTTAGCCTTCCTGCATCGCTCGCGATTGCCACGCTTGAGGCGTATGGGAAATGCGTCGCGCAGGCGGGCATTAACCGGCTGGTACTCATCAACAGCCATGGCGGTAATAAAGCCATTATGGAGTTGGCCGCGCTCACCCTACGCCAGCAGTTTAATATGCGCGTCGTTAAAGCGACGTATACACGGCTCCCACCGCTTGAAGGTGCGGTTGATGCCCAAGAGCTGCGTTATGGATTACACGGCGGGCTGCTTGAAACCGCCATGATGCAATATCTGGCGCCAACCACCGTCAATCTGGACAACTATCAGGCTGCCCCGCTCGGCACGTTAGAAAATTGCCGACTGGTAGGCCCGGAAGGGGCCGCCGCATTTGCCTGGCTTGCCGAGGATTTAAGCCAGCACGGCGTGGCCGGTGATGCCCGTCAAGCTACATCGGCATTGGGCGAGCGCCTGGTACAACATTACGCTGAACACCTGGCAACCGTGATCACGGAAACAGCTCGGCTGCCTGCGTTTTAAGCGTGTTAATTACTTACTACCCGCAATGGCCTAGTACGTTAGCGCCCATGTCGGCCTAATACGTCGCCGAAAAGATGACCGGCTCGATTGGCTTTTGCGCTCAGGTAGCGATGATTCTGGTCGGTGACGCTCCCATAAAGTGCTTGACGCGATACCACCTCAATCCCGCCTTCACGCAGGGCAGCGATCTTCAATGGATTATTCGTCAGTAGCTGCACTTGAGAGATCTTCAGCGCATTAAGCATGTCCACCGCCACGGCGTACTGGCGCTCGTCGTCACCAAACCCCAGCACCTGGTCAGCATCCATGGTATCCAGGCCACCATCTTGCAGAGTATACGCGCGCAGCTTATTGGCAAGCCCAATGCCCCGCCCCTCCTGGGCCAGGTAAAGTAGTACACCTCCCCCCATGGCCTGAATGTCCGCCACGGCATTACGCAACTGCTCGCCGCAATCGCAGCGCAGGCTGCCAAATAAATCGCCGGTCAGGCATGCAGAATGCAGGCGCAAAGGAACCGCCCCTTCCAGCGTTTCAGGCTGTCCGATTATGACCGCCACATGCTCGCGTAGCCCATCCGGCTCGCGGAACAGCACAAAGCGGCTTTCAGCAGCGTCTTCCAGCGGAATCCTGGCTTCGCTCACCCGTTTCAGCATACCCGGTGCACCGGCCAGGCACTTTGCAGCGTCTCTTGCATCAACCTCCAACAGCTTGCCTTGAGCAATTTCCTGCGCCACCGATTCAACCGCCGGGTCACTCACATCGGCACATAGCGCGGCTGGAATTAGCAAAGCACGGCGCATGAGTGCGACCGCGCCACGCTCACCTGGTCCTGCGGGTTTAAGGCCACTTAATAAGGAATGCGCGGGTCGACTTGCCGTTTGAACCACCGCGAGCGCCTGCAAATCATCTTCGCTCACATGCTCAACCAGTGGCAAACAGGCTGCTTCCGCCGTTAGTGACATGCCCATCGCCTCCAGGCGATGGCGTGTTAATACCAGAGTGGGTCGCGTCCCTGCGAGTTTGGCCAGCATATCGACCGACTCAATGCCCTCTAATGCCTGTACCAGCAGACGCTTTTCGCCCGTATTAAGCACAACCGGCAGCCCACGGCGAATGTCGAAAATAGCGCGTTCAATGTGATACATAGTGGCCTCCTAATTGCCTGGTGCAGCGGGTAGCGTACGCTTGCGTTGAACTATACGGCCCCGCAAGATAAGACTGTTTTCTCAGCGTGGAGGCGTTATGTCCGACACCCATCACCATAGTGGCTGCATTGGTCCTAAAACATTGTTGGAGAAGAAGACGTCGCTGGATATAGACACGGCGTGGGCGTGGCTGTTGGCAATACGTGAAGGCCGAACAACCGAGGCGCCATTGCGGCTCGACGCTGAGGGCAACTGGCACCGTCAGAACGCTATAACACCGGCGGCCACTGACCTGCTGGACTGCCTGGTGCCGCTGGCAAGCCGCCCCCACTGGGTGATAGCCCAACTGGGGCAAAGCCTGGACGGGCGTATTGCGACGCAGAGCGGCCACTCGCATTACATCAACGGCCATGAGAGCCTGGTTCACCTGCATCGTCTGCGGGCGTTGGTGGATGCCGTTATCATCGGCGCCGGCACGGCCAGTGCTGACGACCCCCAATTGACAGTGCGTCATGTCACCGGCACGCATCCCACGCGGGTAGTGCTTGATCCACGCGGCCGTGTGCCTACAGGCATTAAGCTGTTCCACACCGACTCGGCGCCCACGCTGCACATCGTGGGGCCGGATACACCGCCGCCGCCCAATTCGCGGGTTCAGCGCCATGTACTGCCGCTTAATGCGCAGGGGCAGTTCGCCCCAAATGATGTAATCACGCTGCTTAATCAGTGTGGTTTGAAGCGCATTCTGGTGGAAGGAGGCGGCATAACGGTCTCCCGGTTTATTGAAGCAAATGTCATTGATCGCCTGCATCTTCTGGTCGCCCCACTGCTGATCGGCTCGGGCAAGCCGGGGCTTCAGATGACGCCTATCGAGACGCTTGGAAGTGCTCTGCGCCCGACGATGAGAACGTTTCGCTGTGGAGACGACACGCTTTTTGACGTGGTGCTGAGAGCCACCACCTTTGCCTGACGGCTGGGCACGGTGACGTTTATCCATCGCCACCCAAATGCCCGGCAGGCTTGAAAGCAGTACTAACACACCATAAGCAAGGGACACCGCAACCCCTTGAGCAGTGGGCAGGCCCACCAGCGCCCAAGTGGCCACAGCGGCCCCTTCACGCAGCCCCCACCCGGCAACGGACAGCGGAATTAACATGGCTAACAGAAGCACCGGCGCCAATGCCAAAATTTTCGACGCCGCAAGCTCGACACCAATGGCCCGCGCCGCACAGACCATAACGACCCCATAGCTCATGACAATAACGAGCGAAGATGCCAGTTGTAAGTGCCACACCCCGGGGCTAAAAAGGCCTCGCTTGATATCCACCCCCATCGAATGACACCACGCCGGTAGCCGCGATGAAGGCAAGCGCACTACTCCTTGCCACACAGCCACGCCTGCAAGGCACAGCCCACCAATAATAGTGAGGCTAACCGGCCAGCCAAGCACAGCGTGCCATAGCGGAGAAAGTAACAGGGCCGCGATGGTTAAACCCACCACAGCCACCTGCCCAGAGGTGCGCTCGATAATTACCGCCCGCCATGCGCTACCCCGTGAGCCTGCTTGTTGAGCGTGCCGATGAGCGCGGCCAGCATCGCCTAAAATGCCACCAGGCAATATCTGATTCACTAACAAGGCAAGATAGTACTCCCGCAATGCATAGCTAAACCGCAGCGGAGCCCCCACTCGGTTGGCCGTCAACTGCCATCGCCACGCACTGAGCATAATTTGAACCACGCTAATCAGCAGCGCCACAACGACCCAGCCCAACGACAAGCGCTGTACCTGGCCCATGATGTCACGGGGCTCTACAAATAACGCGATCGCCCCCAGCAAGCCAGCGCTTATTAGCCCGCGTCGAATCCAAGGAGAGCGCCATATCCGCTGCATGTTCATCGGGCTACGCCCTTTTTTCTGGCGTTGCTAGCAGGTCACAATGCCCCACCCAAATGCCTACCTCACCGGAAGCCACCGAGTGTGTACGTCGCTCACGCCACTCACCAATGCGAGTAGCGGCCTCTGGTGCCTGTTCTGTCGCCGCTTCCGCCCAGCCGTTAATGAGCGCCGTCATTAAAGATTGATGTAAACGGTTAGCCGAACTCAACAGCCAAGGGGTAGCAACCTGTTCAACCTGATAATTCGCTTGTTCAAGCGCATTAACCAGCGTCTCGTGAGCCTGCCCGCCCAAGGCATCACCTAATCCTTTGTCGCGATGCTGATGCGCCATAAACAGCGCCAGTAGCCAGTGGTCATCATCATCGGACAACGGTTCATCATCGGCATCGGTAAAGCCCCACTCTCCGGTCACGCTAAGGGCCATTAAAAGCGCCTGGTCACGTGACTGGCAGTGCGTGACGAGCGTTTCGATCCAACCTTGCGATACAAGATCCAGCAACGCCGATGCGGTTATCAGATCCGCATCTTGCAGAGGCACATGAACAAGCGAATCAAGCGACGTACAGAGCGTTTCTACCCGAATGCCCGCCTGGGCATTTTCCAACTTGCCGATGCTGTCGCGGGCGTCGTTGAGTAGTTCAGCGTCATGGTCAATGAGCGTCCAGTGCTGCGGGGTCGGTAGAAAAGGCGCCAGGAAGCGCATATTGCTTCCTCTGCCTGACCCTAAATCGACCAGCCTCGGCGTCTGAGTGCGTTCGTTTAGCCATATAGCGGCTTTTTGAGGAAGCTGCTGGCTTCTAAACGTAACATCCGCCTCTTCACGCAGCGTGAGCCAATCGGCTTCAAACTGGCTGCCGGTATGAAAAGAGGGGGCCGGGTTCAGCGCTTTAGCAAACGCAGCACCGGCATGCTGCCAATCGCTAAGCGTTTCACGCACCGCTTCTGCACCGGCTTTAAGCGACGCACGCAGCTCGGGTTCATCGCAAAAACGGCTCAGTGCATGTGTCAGTGCTTTTACATCCCCAGGCGTTACTTTAAGGCCTGCGCCTTCCGGCAAGGTTTCATCAAGAGCGCCCCCGGTCGTGGTAATGACAGGCAGGCCTCGCGCCAGCGCCTCGGTGACCACCATGCCATAGCCTTCGTACCAGGAAGGCAGTACCAGGGCATGCGCGTTTTCGTACGTCCTGGTTAAGGTCGTCGCGTCGCACTCGCCGTGCAGCTGCACACAAGACGCAAGCCCATGCGCTTCAATCAACTGCGCTACCCGATCGGCAAACGCCGCATCACGTGCGCCGCCATAACAGTCACACTGCCAGTTTCTCTGGTTTAATCCCGCCAATGCTTGGACCAACACATCCTGCCCCTTACGCGGAACAAGCGTTGCCACACACACAAACCGCAGCGGCTCGCCAAGCGCTGGGGCTGCGTTCATGGGGACAACGTCCACCCCAGGCTCGACAACACTAACCATGGCCGCTATAGGCATGGCGTAGTGGTTTGCCAACGCCTTCAACCGGCGCTCAGTAAACCGGCTGGTCACGATTATTTGTGAGACGGCGGCAAGCGCCGTAAGCTCGGACTGATGAAATTGCTGCTGCTCGGCTTCGCTTAGCCCTTGCTCATCACCCAACGGATGATGCACCAGTGCCGTTATCATCAACCGATTGGCCTGCTCAATAATGATGTCCGGTAACATCCCCATGGCAAGACCATCAATCACCACGTCCGTCGCCTCGGGCAAATCGTTTAGTGCCGTAGCCAATTGCTCGGCAGCCTCCTGGTCGGCATTAGGGAAGCGGCCTGACAAGCTGATGACATCGACGGTGCGCCCTTCCTGACGCAGCGCTTCGATAATGCGTGCATCGTAGATATAGCCGCCGGTGCGCTGATCAAGCGCCCCC
Source organism: Halomonas sp. AOP30-A1-24 (assembly GCF_052378165.1). Lineage (NCBI taxonomy): Bacteria > Pseudomonadati > Pseudomonadota > Gammaproteobacteria > Oceanospirillales > Halomonadaceae > Halomonas > Halomonas sp. AOP30-A1-24. Next base: position 43,988 of record NZ_JBQSXL010000013.1, on the reverse strand, counting down.
GCGATAATAAACGTCAGTGGTTCACTCATAGATCGCCTTCATAGCTTGCCCAGGCAATATGCGACTCATGCAGTTTGACTTCCATACGAGCGATGCCTTGCGCGGTTTTCCCCATTCGGCCTTCACCGATGGCATCGGCCAAACGACTGAAGATAACGCTGGCCATAAACTCGGTGGAGGTGTTTTTACCCTTAAAGGCCTCTTCGTCATCCAGATTGCGATAGTTCAGGTGTGACAACACTTCCTTGAGCGTTTCGCTGGCGAGGCCGATATCAATCACTAATCCATCCTCATCAAGCTCCGGGCGCTGAAAGACCACATCAACGACATACGTTGCCCCATGCGTGCGCTGGGCAGGACCAAAAATGTCACCTTTGAAGCTATGCGCAATCATAAAGTGATCACGAACACATAGACGGTACATAAACGCTCCTGATAGTAAGCTGTAGTGGTTAAACGTGAGCGGGGTAACGAAGGCGGTGACATAGCACGTCGCTGTCCGTAGAAAAGAGTTTGGGAGCAAGCTGGGGCAAGGCGTTAAAGTCGCTCTCGCCACTAATCAGTGCGTCTAATCGGCTATCGTTTAACAGGCTCAAGGCTAATATTAAACGGCGCTGGAAGCCCCAGCGCGGACGCAATTTAGCGGGTATCTGGCCCACCTGGCTGGCGCGCAGGCTAAGGCGCTGTGAATGAAACGCACCGCCCAAGGGGATACTCACCTCCCCTTCGCCAAACCAGCTCATTTCGATAATTCGGCCTTCGTTGCCGACCTGGCTTAGCGCTTGGCGTAAGCCTTCGGGGTGGCCACTGGCGTGAATAATGCAGTCTTGATCGTTGGGCGCTTGTTCCGGGGTACAAAAGACAAGGCCTAAACGCTCAGCGAGCGCTTGGCGCTTCGGGTTAATATCAATCAGCGTGACGCTCACGCCGGGGATCTGTGAACACAGGTAAGCCACCAGGGCGCCTACAACACCGGCCCCGATAACACTGACGTGTTCCCCAAGCATTGGTTCGGCGTCCCAAACGCCGTTAATGGCTGTCTCCATATTGGCGGCCAACACGGCGCGCGGCACCGGTATATTGTCAGGAATAGGCAATACGGCGGAAGCAGGAACGACATAGCGATCCTGATGGGGATAGAGACAAAATACCCTCTTGTTAAGCAGGTGCGCAGGCCCTTGCTCAACAACGCCGACACTACAGTAGCCATACTTGACCGGCGCGGGAAAACTACCTGCCTGAAAAGGGGCCTGCATACGCTCCACTTCGCTTTCGGGTACGCGGGCATTGAATACCAGCGACTCAGTGCCACGGCTAACGCCACTGAACAGGGCACGTACGCGTACGTCTTCCTCCCCTACGCTGGTGAGCGTCTCTTTTTTAAGTTCACCGCCCCTTGGGCGCGTTACCCAGAAGGCAGTGGCCGTATCGTTCGCCGACATGACATTTCCCTATTATTCGCGTTTTCATCCAATCAGTTGGGCGCCTCTACCGTTAATCTGGCATGGCCAACGTATGAAATTTTTGTGGCGTACCGTAAAGCTTAGCCCAGAAAAGACATAGGTCGATGAATGCGGGCGCCAATTTCGTTTAAGAACGGTTAAAAATGTACGCGGGTACTTTTCAGGGACATCAATACGCTATGATTAATGAGGTAGACAACCGCAGAGCCACGTATAAGAAGCGTATATATAAACAGGCTCACCCATCAATTGACTGCGGCGGGATATCCGCTTTACGAAACATAATGGTTCGAATTACCACGCTCGCTTCTAGCCATCTTTTATCGAGCCGCCTCTACAGCGCCAGCGAACTAGCGGTGGGCAGTTTGCTACTGCTGGGGCTGGGCAGCCTGCTACCCACATTGACGGTAACGGCTTTGAACTGGGGGCTAGCGTTTGGCACCTATACGTTTATTAGCCTTTTCGTATTGATTTTCTGGTCGGGTGGCGCACTTGGCTGGGCCAACAGAATAACGTTACTGCGCGCCGTATTAGTCGCGTTGGTGGCGGGGGCGCTGGCCGACAATGTATTCACTCATGCCATTTGGCTATGGCTTGTTACCGCGACCACCGCGCTGATGCTGGATGGCGTGGACGGCTGGATAGCCAGAAAAACGCAGAGCTATAGCACGTTTGGCGCCCGTTTTGATATGGAGCTGGATGCGCTGCTTATCCTGTTGCTCTGCGTGGGGTTAATTCAACTTGAATCGTTAGGGCTGTGGGTGCTTTTGATTGGCGTTACGCGCTATCTATTTGTAGTGGCTAGCTGGCACTTTACGTGGCTTTCAGCCCCTTTATTTGCCAGCAGGCGCCGTAAAGTGGTGTGCGTTTGGCAAGTATCCGCCCTGCTATTGGCGCTCACCCCGCTGACGCCCACGCTCGTTGCGAGCCTATTGGCGTTTAGCGCACTACTCTCACTTGCCTACTCCTTTGGCATCGACACCTGGTGGCTTTATCAACAGCGCCGACGCCAAGCGCTTTAATGACCTGCATGTTACTTACCCTGCTACTGATGGGCGCTATGCCTAGCATAGCGCCCAATGATTTACTCGCTGATTTGCTGCTGTAACGCATTCAATTCCTCAGTATGGCGTTCTAGCTCAAGCGTTGCCTCTTCCAGCTTAACGCGCCTTTTTTCAATGTCATCGTCATCGCCTTCATTGAGCGCCTCTTCAAATTCCGCCTGGCGCTCTTGAACCTCTGCAAGGCTCTCTTTTACTTCATCCGTTGCATCATTTAGTACACTTTCATTCGTGCAGTTATCGTCAATCGCATCTAATGCGCGCTGCAAGCCTTCCTCTCGATGCTGATTACCCTGAGCTTGGGCATGCGCTAACTGCTCACGAACATCGGCTGCCTTGCTTTCACATAAATCATCGGCGGCAGCGGCGACCGGTGGTAACAACATACCCGTCAATAAGGCAACAACACCTGCCTGAATCATACTTTTTTTCATGTTTTTCCCTATAACAGCTCATTTGATAAATACTGACTCATCGAGGGTTAGATACACAAAATGCCTGGCAGTTCGCGGTCGCCACTCTGTTTAAACGTTGCTGACGCAATGACCAAGGACTCACCACCCGTGCGTATGGTCAATGTTGGCTACCGCCTCCTGGATTAGATCATGATAAAAGCGTTACATTAACCCTCAAGAAGATGCGCACAAGGACTGTAACCGTATGATCAATCTCGCCATTTATCGCCCCTTGATAGCCCCCCTGCTCATGATGGTGATGCCTACCGCAAGTTATGCAGCGGCAAATATTCAAGTGGCGGCGGCAGCTTCGCTTACCGATGCACTTAACGAAGCTATCGCGACCTATGAAGCACAGCATGATGTATCTGTAACGCCGATCTATGCATCTTCATCCACCCTTGCCCGCCAAATTGCCAACGGCAGCCCGGCGGCGCTTTATATTTCAGCAAACGTTGAGTGGATGGACTGGCTGGAAGCCCAAGGCATTAATGTTCAAAAGCGCAGTGATTTACTGTACAACCGCTTGGCGCTGGTTTCAGCAAGCCCTGACGCTCCCGAGCACTTCACACCAGGCGAAGACGCCCGCATCGCCACACTGCTGGGTGAGCGGGATCGGCTCTCGGTCGGCGACCCGGACCATGTGCCGGCAGGTATCTACACCCAACAGGCGCTTGAAGCGCTAGGAGAGTGGGAGGAGCTACTCCCAAGGCTTGCGCGTGGCAACGACGTGCGGGCGGCTCTTACACTGGTGGAACGCCAGGAAACGCCAGCGGGTGTTGTGTACCAAACCGACGCATTAGCCAGCCAACAAGTAAGAGTGTTGGGGCTTTTCCCGCCTGAAACGCATGCGCCTATCACCTACCCAATTGCCTTGATCGACGCCGAGCAGAACGATGCAGCGGTTGCTTTACGCCAATGGCTTGAGAGCGAAGAAGCACTGAGCATCTTTGCACAGTACGGATTTGATACAGGCATGGATGCCCGGTGAGCCTTTCACCTGCTGAGTGGGAGGTCATCCGCCTAAGCTTGTTAATTGGACTGGCTGCCATCGCCTGGATTTTACCGCCGGGGATTGCCGTCGCCTGGTGGCTGGCGCGCGTTGAGTTTCGCGGTAAAGCGGTGGTGGACGGCTTGATTCACCTGCCGCTGGTGTTACCGCCCGTGGTGGTTGGCTATTTATTGCTGGTGACGCTGGGTAGACAAGGCGTTATTGGCCAATGGCTGTATAACACGCTAGGCGTGTCGCTGCCGTTTACCTGGCAAGGCGCTGCAGTCGCCAGCGGCGTAATGGCGTTTCCACTGTTGGTACGCGCATTACGGCTCTCCCTTGAAGCGGTTGACCCGAAGCTTGAAGCCGCCGCCAGCACATTGGGCGCTAGCCGATGGCGGGTGTTTACCACGATTACGCTGCCGCTGGCCGTGCCCGGCCTGCTAACCGGCACGGTGCTCGCCTTTGCCCGGGCGCTTTCCGAGTTTGGCGCAACGATTACCTTTGCTTCCAACATCCCCGGCGAAACCCGCACCCTGCCGCTGGCGCTTTACACCCTGATTCAATCACCCGGCCAGGAGGCCGCCGCCGCGCGGCTGTGCCTAATCGCCATTGCCATTGCGCTGGTATCGTTAATTGCCTCGGAATGGCTAGCCCGGCGCACCCGACAACGCCTACAGGAACGCGATGGCTAACGTGACGACGTCTTATCAGCCCAGCGACCCGCGGCTCGCGCTACAAGTTGAACAACAGCTAGGGGCTTTTCACCTGTCTGCTGCGCTCAACCTGCCCGCAACCGGTGTCAGCGGTTTTTTTGGCCCCTCCGGTAGCGGCAAAACCAGCCTGCTGAGGCTGATAGCCGGGCTTGAACGGCCACAGCAAGGTGCCATAACACTCGGCGAGCAGACCTTGCTGGATACCCGGCAAGGTATCTTCGTACCGCCGCACCGTCGGCGTATTGGTGTTGTGTTTCAAGAAGCACGCCTGTTTCCGCACTACCGCGTGCGCGGTAATTTAACCTATGGCATGCGTCGCCCGGCGTTACAGCGCTTTGCCGAAATAGTGGAGCTACTGGGTATTGAGGCCTTGCTGGAGCGCATGCCCGGCACACTTTCAGGGGGTGAAGCCCGCCGTGTGGCCATTGGCCGAGCACTACTCAGTGACCCCCAACTACTTCTTATGGATGAACCGCTAACCGGGCTTGATGGCGCGCGCAAAGAGGAGCTGCTGCGCTACATCACTCGGCTCACCCAACAGGTGGATATTCCGGTTATCTACGTTAGCCATGATGCCGAAGAGATCACGGCGATTGCCGATCATTTGGTGGTAATGAAAGCCGGACAGGTTCGCGCCAGCGACACACTGGGCGCCCTGCTCCAGCGCTTTGATCTAACCCATGAACTGGGGGGATTTGATGCGGCCTCGCTACTGCAAGGCGAGGTCGTCGCCCATGAAACCGCGTATGGCCTGACCCATTTAGCGCTTGATGACGAACATCAGTTGGTACTGCCTGGCACCTCAGCGCCGATTGGCAGCCGCTTGCGAGTACGCATTTTGGCCCGCGATATTGCCTTGGCGCTTACTCCACCCGCCAACACCAGTTATCGCAACCAGCTCAGCGCCACTATCACTGATTTCATCACCCTTCCCGAAGCACCTTATACGGTGGAGCTACGTTTAGGCATCGGTCGATTTTTCTTACGCGCCCGGTTAACGCGTAAATCATGGGATGAGATGGGGTTAACAAAAGGCATGCAGGTCACGGCACTCATTCGCAGCGTGTCGTTTACGGCATGTTAAGTGTGTCTGGCTGAACGGATACGTTGCCTCTGCTATCGCTCACTTTCGCGCTGATCCAGCGTCTGATGTATCAACGTAATCGCGTAAGCAGCGGTGTCATCCGCCAAATCGTTAACCGTTGCTGCCGACAGGTTATTTTGAACAGGACTCTCTAAAGCGGGTGCCTCAAGATGATTCTCGGCCGGGTGGGCAAGCCGAGCGCGAATACCAGCGATTGCTTGCTGCTCTTGCTCATTTGGCGAAGCCTGGCTAAACCGACGCTCCAGCAGATGCGCGGCGTACGCCAGGGTCGAGGCGTACTTCAAATTCTGATAAGCCCACCGGTGCGTCGCTCCGAACGAGATGAAGCTTTGCATGGGGCTAGCAGCATCAACGAAGCTCGCACGTGCTGTATCAAGCGCGGTGACAGATGCTATCAGGCGTGAATGACGCTTAGCGTCGCCCTCTTCGGCGATAATATCCCCCAGTAGCTTTTCAAACGCTGATAGAAAGCGATCAAATGCCTGACGGGCCTGCTCGCGAGTACTCTGCGGTAAGACGGCAAGCGAGACGATGATTCCCGCGAAGGCCCCCACCAGCGTTTCTTCCAGCCGCAGGACAAGCAACCCCGGCGTAAACTCTCCCAGAATGCCGTAGATGAGCGAAAGAGCGATGGTGATTAGAAACGTCATCATCGCGTAAGAGAGCATCATCAGATAAAACGCTGCAAAGATCGAGATCGCCACCAGCGGTATGGTCCAGTAGAGATTGCCATGCACCAGGGTAGCAAGCCCAATACCCACGCAAATGCCCACAGCAGTACCCAGCGCCCGGTTAAGCCCACGAACGGCGACAGCACCCCGCGACTGAGTATTGGAGAAAATCAGGAAGGCCGTCATCACCGCCCAGAACCACCTTTCTGGAGACAACGCGAGACCCACAATCATGGCAATGCCGGATGCCAGTGTTACCTGAACAGCTTGCCTGAAGAATGGATTGGCGAGAAGGCTTCCGTGCGGCGACGAGGCCGCGGCAGGCACCGAAGGCGGGCGCTTGGGAGATGAAGCCGAAGAGGAAGTATCGATAGAAGCGACATCGGCACGCACTTTTACTTCAACATCCCGCAGCTCAGTGAGCTGCTTTTCAAGCACGGCAAGCTCGGGGCCGGATGTTTTATGATCAACTTTTAGCGCGTCATCGAGCACCCTTTCGATAGCAAGTCTCAGGTCAAACAGGCGCATCGCCAGTAGATCGGCTAATTTGATATCCATTGCTTCCGACATGGCGGGTAGATAGCTTTCGCATAAGAAAGTCGCCTCCTGCGCCCGACGTGCCAGTCGGGTCGTTTCACGCAAGTCGATCGCCATTCCAGCCTGCAGCGAACGTGCGACCCCGGCCTGCAACCGGTCTGCAGAGAGCAGGGAGGCACGTATCGCCCGTTCAAAATCTTGAACGGGCCGTTCCGGCAGCACAAAATTACGGACGAAATGTGCGATAAAGCCTGATAACGCTAATGAAATAGCAATATCCATTAGGTCCGTATCAGGCGCCTTCAAAAAGGCAGCGATGACACCGCACATAAAGGTGAACGCGCCGACGCCCTGCCAGCGAGCGCCAAACTGGCGTATAAACACTGCCCAAAAAATGACCCCAAGCAGCACGGCACTAATGTGAAGAATCGAGTGTTCAACTAGCGAAATCGCCGCAATAACGGCGAAGCCGCAGAGTGCGGCAAAAATGCGGGAAACAGCGCGTTTGCCAGCCGTTGCATCCTTTATGGCCACCGCTCCTTGAAGCGCAGTAAGCATCGCAACGGCATAGGCTGGCGCAGGTATGGGAAACCAGCGATGAAGAAGGAGAAGCGCCAGGCAGACAAGCCCCATCGTGAGCATTGTGCGCACAGCCAAGCGAAGCCGAACCCAGCCAGGGTCAGACGTCAAAATACTCAGTCTGAAACGGCCAAGAGCACAGGTTGCGAAATCGTAAGGTCTAATCACCATTATTGACAGGGCTCGGTAGTAAGCAATCGGGTAGAAGCGGCCAACAAACGTCTCTTATTCACTCCAGCCACTTTTATGAAGCCGAGACGTCTGAGACACATCGTTATGGGACGTAATAGTTTCAGGCGGCCTCTTTCCCTTACATTCCCAACATGCACTTATCATTTATGAATCGATTCTTCATCCTGACAGGTTTAGTGTCAACCCAATAACCGTCGCGCTCTTTTGCTAAAGTATCAAGCTGTCTTTTCCCACAATAACTTTCAACAACAATAGCGTCATCACTTTCTCCTCTGATCGCCCAGAGTGGGTACGAAAAGTCGCTTAACTTAAGCGTAAAAGTTCAATTTACGCGGGCTGCCATTTCTAAATCTTTTAACCACTTTTGAAAGGGAAATTTGTATCATAAAGAAACAGATACGAACGATGTGCGTAAAAACTATGCACATAAAAACTTATGTGCATAAAAAAAGCCCTTATCGATGGATAAGGGCTTTGATCAAAAACGCTTAAAAGAGCGCTTTAGTGACGGAAAGCTTCGGGATAGACCGTCAGATCAACCCCCCATAGCATTGGTAAAAGGAAGTATACAGACGCCGTAATCAGGAGCATGGAGATAATATTCAGGCCGAAACCGTTACGTACCATTTCGGTGATCTTGATTTTGCCAGTTGCGAAGATAATCGCGTTGGGCGGCGTCCCTACCGGCAACATAAAGGCACAGTTGGCCGCCATGGCAGCAGGTACCATCAAAGCAAACGGGTGAATATTTAGCGCCAGCGCCAGCGATGCCAGTACCGGTAAAATCATGGTTGCCGTTGCTGTATTGGAGGTAATTTCCGTAAGAAACAGCACTATACCGGTCGCCAGTAGAATGACCAGAATGAAATTCATTCCCTGGAGCACGCTCATCTGGTTGCCAATCCAGCCCGCCAGACCTGAGGAGCCGAACCCTGCCGCAATGGCCAAACCGCCTCCAAATAGCAGTAAAATACCCCACGGCACGTCCCGCGCGATATCCCAGTTGAGCAGACAGCCGCCTTTGTTTTTAGAGGGAAGCAGGAACAGTAATATCGCAGCACTAATCGCTATCATGGCATCACTGATGCCGGGAATATTAATAATCTGGCCTTGCCACAAGAAAGAGCGAGTAATCCAGAAAAACGCTGCAAAAATGAACACCCCCAGAACGGCTTTCTCTTCAAATGAGATCTTGCCTAGCGCTTCCTTTTCTTTCTGGATGAGTTCCTTTCCGCCAGGAAGGTTACGAAAACTAATCGGATAAATCAGGTAGGTAAGCATCAGCCAACCCAATACCAGCAGCACGAGAACCACCGGGAAAGCAAACATTAACCAATTGGCAAAGGAGATTTCCACACCAAAAAGTTGATTCACGACCGCCGCTAAAATGATGTTCGGCGGTGTACCAATCAACGTGCCTAACCCACCAATAGTGCCGCCGTAACCGACACCGAAAATTAGTGCTTTACTGAACTTGTCAATTTCCTTGCTATCAACCTCGCCCCCGTTTTTACCTAGCTCCTGGCTCACCTGGTAGACGATCGCGGTGCCGATCGGCAGCATCATCATGACCGCGGCGGTATTCGACACCCACATGGAAAGAAACCCAGTGGCCGCCATAAAGCCAAACACGATGCTGTTAATACTGGTGCCCAACACGGAAATAATCGTCAGTGCGATACGCTTGTGCAGGTCCCACTTTTCCATGGCCAGTGCGATCATAAATCCGCCCAGGAAAAGAAAAATAATAGGATTTCCGTAAGCAGCCGTGACCGTACTTCCATCCAATGCGCCCGTAATAGGCAGCAATATAATGGGTAGTAACGACGTTGCCGGGATAGGGATAGCCTCAGTAATCCACCAAACAGCGACCCACAATGTAGTTGCCAAGACCATGCGGCCTTCAAAACTTAAATCAGCAGGATGAAAAAACAGCGCAACCAAAGCAAACAGCAGCGGCCCAAGTACAAGCCCTACTGTTTGGGGCTTATTGTAGGCAGGTGGGCGTGGAGATGGCCCACTGCCCTGAGACTCTCCACCACCGGATGCGGCCGAAGGACGTGAGGTGCTGGGAGCATGCGTTGAGGGTAACGCACACATCAGCAGTTTCTTGGCTTGATCGTGGGAATACCATAGCTGGTCCCACACGGTCATCATGGCAACTCTGCGCATTATAAAAACACCGCTGTCAGGTGAACAAAAAGTAGATTGATAGTGAGCAACTTACCCAGGCTGAGAAGGGCTCAACGATTTCGTGGCGCCCTTTATTAACTGCAATAGGACATTAGTCCAGTAAAACGCCCACAATTACAACCAAAGTCTAACAACGTTAGTCGTATAACCTGAGCCAGCAGGCACCCTGGTTATTGCCAAAAAATGTCTATCGCTGTGTGCTGCCAGTCGCGAATCTGGAAAAACCCTCTGGTTTTCAAGCGTCACCCATCAACACAGGCTTTTCCTTGGTGACATATTGATGGCAAAAAAATTAACGTTTTGTATAGCTTTTATTAAGTCGCTTTTTACCTATCGTGGTCTATGCTGAAACCTGAAGCGGTCTTTCAGAAACGATTCTTTAAAAAACGTTGTGAAATGGCCCAAGGGTACGGGCTTTGGATTAGTGGGGATCAGGGGTGACTAATCGCAACGCGATGGGAGCCAGGATGAAACGTCAACATCTTTTCAATGGAGCAAAACCAGACAGCCGTAACTACCTTAAAAAACATATTATATAACAGCCACATAGAAATCAAAAAGCCAAGAATAAGAAATGATAAAACGTGCTTTACTGGCTTTTTTATCAGGCTGCGTAGTCACATTGATCGCTACGCTACCTTTGTAATAGCGGTAAGGGAAGCAGCGAGCCCCCTCTACTCATCGGAGCGGGATTTTTATTAGGCGAAAGCGTAAGAGCGAGAAGAGGCAAATAACACCTTTAAGGGGTTTGCTTCTGAAGGAAACCTATATTAGTCTTGAAGAGTACAATTTACGTACAAATAAACTCAGCATTCACAAGGAGTAGTGGCATGCAACATATCCATCTAGCAGAGATTTCCCAAGCTGGTCTTCAACTTGCGATTCAAGAAATCAAGGATGAAATGTTCGACACCCCGGAATGTGATTACACCATCGCCAAGCTGCTCTGCCACTGTAGCCAGTTTGAAACAGCGGAGCATCAGCTAGACGAAATGCTTTTAAAATGGGGCTCTTCCCCCGACGTGATTGAGCTAACTGACAAAGGCTATGCCATGCTAGCCAGCATGAAAGCCGGTGCCGCTGCCGAGATGACACCAACTGCGGTTTCTAGCAAGACACCTCGTCAGGCAATAGTCGCTGCCTAATTATTTACTTATCAAGGTACTGCTTTTCAGCCCTACCCTTGCCACTTTTATTCGGCGGCAAGGGTAGTATTCGTATAATCGGTCAGTCTTACCCGCTGCGTATCCCCGTTCATTAAAACATCGTTTCTCTGCACACCTCCCTCCCAGCTTTTTGCACTTACTGGGCTGACATACAAAGCAATACCAGCACTGCCAAGCGTAGTGACTGCTCTACTTAAAACCCTCCCAAAGAAACTTGCTCACGAAAATCCCGCAGGATAGCGCCAAGTGGTAGAATGCTGCCCCTTTCCGGAGGCGTCTACGTATGCCCATCCCTATTCGACTACCAGAGTGACGCGCGATGATTGCAACCACCACTGGCTTATTCCGCCCGCTTTTACAGCTGGGCCTTATCCCGCAGATTTTAATTGGCATCGTGGCAGGTACGCTGCTCGCAATCTTTGCACCCGCAATTGCCGGTGATGTAGCGCTACTGGGGCAGCTGTTCATTTCCGCTCTTCAAGCCGTTGCGCCTATTTTAGTTTTTGTTCTGGTGGCAGCCGCTATTTCCGCCCATAGGCAGGGGCAGCCCACGCATATTCGTTCGGTGCTAGTGCTGTATATTGTCGGTACGCTGATTGCGGCACTGATTGCGGTAGCCGCGAGCTTTTTGTTTCCTACGGAGCTGTCGCTTAACGCAGAACAGGTAAGTGGTAACCCGCCCGGAGATATTTTTCAGATACTGCAAAACCTACTGCTGAATGCGGTCGCTAACCCTGTTACTGCGCTGATGGAAGGTAATTTTATTGCTATTCTTGCCTGGGCCGTCGGTTTGGGTTTAATGCTGCGCCAAGCCAGCGAAACCACGCGCCTTGCTCTTAGCGATCTTTCTGACGCCGTTTCACGAATTGTGGCGCTGGTTATTCGCATTGCGCCACTAGGTATCTTTGGCCTGGTGGCAGGTACGCTGGCCGAGTCAGGTATCGAAGCGCTGCTTAATTATGCCCAGCTACTAACCGTTATTGTGGGCTGCATGCTGTTTGTCGCGCTGGTAAGCAATCCGCTGCTGGTGTACATCGCCACCCGTCAAAACCCTTACCCGCTGGTCTTTGCCTGCCTGCGTGGCAGCGCGATCACCGCCTTCTTCACGCGTAGTTCTGCTGCCAACATCCCGATTAACCTTGAGCTTTGCCGCCGCCTGAAGCTGGACCCCGACACCTACTCTATCTCTATCCCGCTGGGTGCCACCATCAACATGTGTGGTGCAGCCATCACTATCACTGTCATTACCCTGGCCACGACACATACCTTAGGTATTAACGTCGACTTCCCGACCGCCCTACTACTGTGCATCGTATCCGCCCTGGCGGCTTGCGGCGTTTCAGGCGTGGCGGGCGGCTCGCTAATGCTGATCCCGATGGCCGCTAACCTGTTTGGCATTCCTACCGAAGTGGCCATGCAGGCAGTTGCGATTGGCTTTGTGATCAGCGTGGTACAGGATTCCACAGAGACGGCACTTAACTCCTCAACCGATGTACTGTTTACTGCGGCTGCTTGCCGAGCTAAAGAGACAAAGGCCAGCGCCTAAGCTTCAAGCGTTCAGCCTTCTCTTAACAGCCACACTCCCGCTGTTAAGAGAAGGCCAATAAATACCAACGGCTCGTTTTGGATCATGACTTCAAAACGGGCCGTTTTGTATTTGGCTTCTTACGGTTAGCATCCCCCCATCGCTCAGAAGCGACGAAGCGCTCAGGTTGACAAACAAGCGTTCCTTATATAGAACGTTCTCTATAAGGAACAACGAGACACCCTGTATGGATAAGCTTTCACTTAATACGCTAGGCCAGCATTTGCAGTCGCTGCGCCAGCAACAAGGCCTTTCGCTTTCTCAGTTAGCGAACGCCGCCGGTATGGCTAAATCCAATTTATGTCGACTTGAGCAAGGCAACGGCAACCCAACGCTGGACACCATTTGGCGGCTGGCCGTTCAACTCAACACTCCCTTTGGCACCCTGGTAGCGCCAATTACCGTTCCGCTGGGCGAAGACGGCGTGCAGGTACGCCTCATTGACCAAGGCAAAGACGCCCCCCACGTGGACGCCTACTGGATGCGCTGCGCGCCCAACACGCGGCGCCGGGCTGAAGCGCATACACCGGGCACGCAGGAATCACTGACCCTTATTAGCGGCTGGCTGGAAGCTGGACCGGAAGGTAACACCACGCAGCTTACCCCTGGTGAAAGCCTGACCTTCCCTGCCGATAAACCACACATTTATCGCACCCAAGCGGCAGAAGCCACCATGATCCTGACCATCACCTATGGTGAAAAAGGTGATACACCATGAGCCATGCATTAACTCACTCAGCGCTAAAAGGCGCACGAGAAGCCATCCCATTGCTGGGCGGCTATATACCGGTCTCACTCTCATTCGGCCTGGTGGCGACACAAGCGGGCTTCACCACATGGGAGGCCGCCGCTATTTCACTGCTGATCTACGCCGGAGCCTCGCAGTTTCTCTTTGTTGGTATGATCGCGGCGGGTTCGCCGCTTTGGCTGGTTGTCGCGATGACGCTATTGATCAACGTACGCCATGTGGTTTATGGCCCTAATCTAGCCGCATTATTGCCTCAGAGCCGTCACTGGCCCTGGCTGATGCACGGCCTTACTGACCAGGTGTTTGCTTTAGCCTTAACGCGGCTTCCTCACTTGGATAAACCGGAGCGCTTCGGCTGGTTTTTGGGAGCATCGCTCCTCGCCTGGGGCGCCTGGATCATAGGAACTATCGTAGGAGCGACGGCGGGAGAGGCGTTCACCTCTCGCTGGCCTCTGCTGGGTGAGATTATGCCTTTCGCCCTGCCCGCGCTGTTTTTAACCATGGTAGCACCGCGATTTACCGACAAACGCTGGTCGCTCGCACTCAGCGGGGCCATAGTATCCGCCCTCTTGTTTACGCTATATGGCTGGGCCAACGTCGCCATTCCGCTTGCTGCCGCCTGCGGCGCGCTCTGCTTCTATATGGTTAAGCTTGAATCCAGCAAAGGTGCGTTATGAGTACCGGACTTTGGTTAGCGGTTATTGCCTCGGCATTAGGTACGCTACTCATACGCGTCGTCCCTTTTCTGTGGATGCAGCGCCGCTTAGGCAGTGATAGCGGCATCAACAACATGCCTCAGTGGCTGGGTATTTTAGGGCCGCTAATGATTGCAGCGGTGCTGGGCGTTTCTATTGTACCGGTTAACCCAAGTACGATTTCCTGGACCGCAACCGCCATTGGTCTGCTGGTTACCCTACTGGTATGGCTGCGCCTGCGTTCACTGGGTTGGCCGGTGGCGGCAGGCGTCGGCATGTTTGGGCTGGTGCAAGTAGGCGCTTCCGTGCTTTAACCAATGCACGTCAGTTGCTGAATGAATCAGCAACTGACGTTAACCACTCACCAGCAGCAACTACCAGCTGTATTTCAGGCTACCCACCACGCTGCGCGAGGCTCCGTAATAGCAGTAAAAGTCACAGCCACTGACGTACTCTTCATCGGTAAGGTTGTTGACGTTGACCTGGGCAGTCCAGCTGTCGTTAATGCGGTAGCTCGCCATGGCATCATAGAGCGTTGTAGAAGAGACATTTTGCTCAATAGCGCTATTCGCGCTGGGTACCGTTTCCCCCATATAACGCACACCCGCCCCTACCGAAAGCCCAGCCAATGTGTGGCTCATATCGTAATCCAACCACGCTGACGCCATGTGCCTTGGCACCAAGGGAACACGCTCATCCCGCAGTGCATCATTCGCATCATAGCGGGCATCGGTATAGGTATAGGCGGCAATCAGTTTTAGCTCATCTGTTAAATAGCCCACGCCTTCGATCTCTACCCCCTGCGAGCGGCGCTTGCCTACCTGCTCCTGAACAGGCGCACTGGTCGAGATCAGGGTGTTATTCTCTTCGACATCAAAGGCGGCAATGGTGAGATAACCATCTACGTCCAGTGGGGCAATTTTAACCCCAGCCTCAAACTGGCGGCCCTCTAATGGCTCATAACTAGCGCCATCCGGCCCAATACCCGCCACCGGGGTGAACGACTCGCTATAGCTCACGTAGGGGGAAACTCCGTTTTCGCCCAGGTACATCGCACCGGCCGTAACAGAGAGGTGTTCGTCATCGTACCCTTCGCTGGAGCTGCCCGTGGTATCGCTAAAATCGTCGCTGCTATCGACATTATCGTAGCGCGCCCCGGCAAGCAGAACCCATTGGTCTGCTATGCGCAGTTGATTTTGAACATAGAGCCCCACTTGGCGGCGATCGACATTATGCTCGGTGGGGTCACCGGTATCCGGCGCCGTAAACGCCGAGTAATCGGGGTTATAAAGATCCACCGTATCGATATTTGTAAAGAAGCTAGAGCCATCGCCCAGGGTGCGGAAGCTGTCACGGTTGGTGTAGTTTAAATTCAGCTCTTGATAACCCGCGCCAACCAATAACGTATTCTCTGTGTTCTCGGTATAAGTACGCGCGATGAGTCGGTTATCAATATTAAACGCATCGTACTGGCCATCCCGGTCAATAATCCCACGGGAAATACTACGTGGCGGCGTTATATACGAATTGGGGTAAACGTTGCGCAGTTCCAAATCCAAATGGGTATAGCGGGCATTCTGCTGAAACTCCCAGGTATCGTTTATCTGGTGCTCCAGCTCATAGCCAATCGCAACCTGGCGCTGATCTAACCGATCATAATCCGGTTGACCAAAATTGGTCGCCGGATCAATTTTCCCAAACGGAGAATCTTCGAGAGTACCCAGTGCCGGAAAGAACCCAGTGGTAGGCACGCCTTGGTCTTTCTGAACGCTAGCAAGGAAGGTGACGGTGGTATCATCGCTAACATCGACCGCCAGACTAGGCGCAAAGTAATAGCGCTCTTTTTCACTCCCGTTGAGCTCGCCCTCGCCATCGCGATAGAGGCCCACCAGCCGATAGCGCACGTCATCGCGCTGCCCCACCGGGCCAGACACATCCACCCCTACCTGGCGATGATCATGGTTACCGGCTTCAACCTGCAGCGTTCCTTGCGGTTCACGGGTAGGCCGTTTACTAATCCCGTTGATCATACCGCCAGGGGGCGCCTCGCCATAGAGAATTGACGCAGGTCCTTTCAAAAGATCAACACGTTCAAAGCCAAAGGGCTCACTCATCCACCAGAAATAGCCTCCTGTGCGGAAGAGCCTTAAACCATCCTGGTAAGTAGCGCCTTCCGCACTAAACCCACGCAGGAAAAACCAGTCGGCATTGTTGTCATTACCGTAAGGCTGAGACACAACACCGGAGCGGTACTGGAAGGTTTCGTCATATTTATTGACGCCGCGATCCTCAAGCTCCTCCGCACTCACGGTTGAAATAGCGCGAGGCGTCTCTACATCCGGGGTATCCACCTTCAGCGCGGTTGCCGTCACCACAGTGGTCCCCATGTTTACGGCCTCTTCCTGCGCCAGTGCAGCAAAAGGCACAACACACAGCGTACCCCCTAACGACACAGCCAACGCACGGCGAATAGCGGCAGACAACGGTGTAACGGAAAAAGGCGAACGACGCATGTTAAACAGACCTCACTGACAGGCAGAACGGGGGAGAGGAGCACGTGTTTTTATAGTAGGCATGCCGGGAAAGACGAATGATACGGATTATCACTCACAACTACAATAACCGCACGATGTCAAGTTCCCTTAGCCAAAAAGCGCTGAAATGAGGTTAGATTAGCCATCTGGAACATGGCTTTTGATCTAGCAGACGACCTGTGCCGCCATAAGCCAGTGCAAGCACTTAACGTACTGACACTGCTGTAGCGCTCTTTAAATCTCTGGTGACCGAAATCTCTATCGCTTAGCAACAATAAGGAAGCAATGCGAATAGCAAGCCGGCAGACCGCCCGCTTGCTATTTGGCGCCGGTCAGCTAATCAGGCAATGCTCTCGACGATGCCGCCCTCGACGCGTAGCGCCGCTCCGGTCGTCGCGCTGGCTTGGGGCGAGGCGGTGTAGACGCAGAGGTTAGCCACCTCCTCCGGCATCGCGAAGCGCTTGAGCAACGTCGAGGGGCGGTTCTCGTCAAGGAACAGGGTCTCCGCCTCATCGACCGAGACGCCACGCTCTTCAGCGAGCTTTGTAAGCATCGTCATGGCCCCTTCCGTGCGAGTCGGGCCGGGCAGGATGGTATTGACGGTCACACCGCTTCCGGCCAGCACCTTGGCCAGCCCGCGGGAGACGCCTTGCATAGCTGCTTTGCTGACACCGTAGTGCACCATTTCTGTAGGGATATTGAGTGCCGATTCGCTGGAAATGAACTGGATGCGACCCCAGCCACGTTCTTGCATTCCTCTGGCATAGTGCCGCGCCAAGCGCACGCCGCTCATGACATTCACTTGAAAGCTTTCCTCCCAAGCGGCGTCATCAATGTCGAAAAAGGAGCAGCCACCGTAGATGCCCAGATTGTTAATCAGGATATCCGCATCGGGTATGGCGGCCATCAATGCCTGCGCACCCTCGGCAGTGGCAAGATCGGCGGCAACGCCCGACAGGCGCGCCCCGGGCACAGCCCTGCCGATGCTCTCGACGGCCCTGTCCACGGTATTCTGCTTACGCCCCGTAACCACCACCTCGGCGCCGGCCCGCGCCAGCCCCTCGGCAATGGCAAAGCCGATCCCGGCGGTCGACCCGCTGACAATGGCGCGCTTTCCTTTCAAGTCGATCTGCATAAGTTGTCTCCTTGTTTCGTCTTTGTATGAGGCAAGATGTTACTGATCCCACGTAGGGGCAAGATTGCCCGGACTGAGGATGCGGCCGCCCCTGCGCGCGAGGCCATCGACCATGGCCATCTCGTCGGATGACAGGGCAAAATCGAAGATGGCGATATTCTCCGCGATGCGCGTGGGCTTGGTGGTACGGGTTAAAGGCACGTCGCCCTTTTGATGCGCCCACCTCAGCACCACTTGTGCCGCGTTTTTTCCATGCGCCGCGCCGATCCGGGTCAGCACCGGATCACGCGGCACCGCCCCCATCGCCATCACGAAGAACCCGGTCAGCGGCACGCCAAGCTTATGCGCCTGCTGGCGAAGCGTAGACTGATCAAGATAGGGGTGGATCTCGACCTGGTTTGTGGCAATCGGTGCCTCGCTTATCTCGACCGCGCGGGCAAGCTGGGTGGCGTTATAGTTGCTGACGCCGATATGGCGCGTCCAGCCGCGTGCGCGGGCTTCATTCAATAGCTCAATCTGGCGCTCAATCGGCATGCCGTGACCAGGCCAATGTACCAACAGCAAATCGACCGTATCCAGCTTAAGCCTTTCGAGGCTTTCCTGAATCGAAGGCAGAAAACGCGCTTCAGAGAAATGGCTATTCATCACTTTTGTGGTGACGAACACCGCATCGCGATCCATACCAATATCACGCAGGGTACGGCCGAGCGCGGCCTCGTTGCCGTAAAGCTGGGCCGTATCGAAGGCACGAAAACCTGCCTGCCAGGCAGCGGGGATCAACTGGGCGACCTGTTGATCGTCCAACTCATCAAGACCAAAGCCAATCGGGGGAAGTAAGCTATTCATCCAGCCGCTCCTGTGCGTTTATATATCCCTTTCCCGGGTAGATTATCTCGATCATGCGCTCGCTCAAGGTCCAGTTCAGGGCCCAGTGGCACGACAAGCGCCGGGTTGAGGGCAGTATTAGTGTAGTAACCGATCTTGATATGCTCGAGGTTGACCGTCTCGCTCACCCCCGGCCATTGATAGAGTTCGCGCAAATAGTTTGCCAAGTGAGGGTAGTCTTCAATGCGGCGAATGTTGCACTTGAAGGCACCATGATAAGCCGCATCAAAACGTACCAGCGTGACGAAGAGTCGCCAGTCGGCCTCCGTTAGGAAGGCGCCTACTAGATAGCGATGTGAGGCCAAGTGTGCTTCAACGCGATCAAGCGCTTGGAACACCTCGCTAACAGCGGCGTCATAGGCTGCCTGATCCTTGGCGAAACCGGCGCGGTAGACGCCATTGTTGAGCCTCGGGTAGATAAACTCGTTCCAGGCATCAATCCTGGTGCGCAGCGGTTCGGGGTAGAAGTCGAGGTCATTACCCGTGATCTCATCGAAGGCGCTGTTAAGAATACGGATGATATCCGCCGACTCGTTGTTGACGATCTGCCCCTGAGAGCGATCCCATAGCACCGGTACCGACACTTTGCCGGTGTAGTGGGAGTCACTCGCTGTGTAGAGCTGATGGTGGCGCTGGACCTCGCCCAGGTGCGGTCCGGCATCCTGAGGGGTGGCATAACTCCAGCCCTCTTCTCCCAGCACCGCATCGGCGATAGAGAGCGGAATCAGGTCTTCTAACCCCTTGAGCTTGCGCAAGATCAATGTGCGTGAAGCCCATGGGCAACAATAAGCAACGAAGAGTTGATATCGCCCCGGCTCGGCGGGCAGCGCAGTGCTGTCCTTTCCCTCTGCTTCGCTGTGCGGCATGAGCCAACGCCGAAACCGAGTAGGTTCCCGCTCAAAGGCACCGCCTTTGATCTCGCTGCCGGCAATCTCACCCTTCACCCATTGACCGTTGATAAGACCTGGCATAACGCTCTCCCGAAAACTAGATGGCGGCTGGGCCACACTGACGATTACCCAAGCACTTTGACTAAGCCATGTGAATAGTGTGAAGTAGTTTCCATATAGGCGTAAGACACCAAAAGAGGAACCCATGGTTGATGAATTGGAAACTATCGGTGGGGCGCTAGAAGACATTCGCGCGTTCTGCGCGGTAGCGGAGTTTGGAACGGTCTCGGCCGCGGCGAGACAGCCGGGCGAGACCAAGGGAAGTATCAGTCGTCGACTATCACGGCTGGAACATCGGCTGGGTGCGGCCTTGTTGGCACGCACCCCTCGGGCGGTCTCTCCAACCGAGGAAGGCACCGCCTTTTATATCAAGGCGAGAGAAGCCCTGGCGTGGCTGGACGATGCCGCAGAAGGCGCACGTCAATCTCAAGACGTGCCCCAGGGGCATCTGCGTGTGACAGCCCCGGTGGATATCGGAATAGAGCTGATGCCACCCATCGTGGCGAAATTCCGGGCACTTCATCCGCAGATTACCATTGAACTTCTGGTGACAGACACGCCGCTGGACCTTGCCGCCAACCGCATCGACCTGGCCCTGAGAGCGCGAGACGGGAACCTACCCGACATGGTCTATCGCGCCTCATCGGTGGCTCCATTACGCGTGGGGCTTTATGCCGCCCCGGACTATCTCAAGGCGAACGGATGGTCTGGGGATACCCCCGCCGCGCTTGCCGAGCAACATTTTGTCATCTCACGTGAATTCACAGGGGCCGCACAACTGGTGCTGACCGATCACCGTGGCCGCACACAGGAGGTGATGATCCGTCCGAGCATTCGTACCAGTGACTATGCCAGCGTGTTGCGCTTGGCGATAGCGGGTGCCGGAATTGGTCCCGTTCCCGACTTGGTGGCAGCGGCCCATGTTGCCTCCGGCGCTCTGGCACCGGTGCTGGCGGACTGGAGCTTATCGGAAGGCCAGCTCTATGCAATCAGCCTGAGTGGTCAGCACGCACCAGCGCGAGTACGTGTTTTCCGAGAGTTCGTCCGTACGGCGCTAAATGCCGTTTAGGAAAAGTGTCAGGTTTGCGTCGCAGGGCCTGATACCGGGCGCGAGCGTTCACAATGGCACGGTGATGCGTATCCGCTCAGACCCTCCCTCTGTTCGGGAAAGGAGCACCCAGCGAGGCCAATGTAATAATCGTAAAACGGGAAGGACTTGAAGCGGAGCGAGATAGAGAAACGACGGCGAATCCGAATAGTTGATATTCGCAAACGTAACCTACGGACACCAGATAGCGAGAAAGGAGATCGGATGCTATCCAAGAGCTTGAAAAATGGTGGGCCCAGTAGGACTTGAACCTACGACCAAGGGATTATGAGTTGGCTACTATAACAATAAGTTACTGACAAACAAAGGAAAGTAGCCGTAATTTAGAAAAAGGTACAGTTGTTTAGAATCAGTAGTTTAGCGAAGTTAAAGGATAGCATGCGAAGCTAGTGTGTGTACCGTTGGTGTACTGATTTTGAGTTCTCACCTCTCTCGAACAACATGCCTATGGGTAGCACCTACATTGCGAACTATACAGAACTTTGTATACTTACATCATGTCAGAATACAAATCCCTAAATTTCCGAGGCAGCGCCCTCGCCGATCTACGCGCTTTCCCGGCGACTGTCCGGCAGGAAGCAGGTTACCAGCTTGATAAGGTGCAAAGAGGGCTTGATCCGAACGACTGGAAGCCAATGGCCACCGTTGGTCAGGGCATGCGGGAAATTCGCATCAGAGATGCTAGTGGTGCATTTCGAGTGATCTACGTAGCCAAGCTCGCCGAAGCTGTCTATGTTCTGCACTGCTTCCAGAAGAAAACCCAGAAGACGAGTAAGGCGGATCTCGACCTGGCCGAAGCCAGATATCGCGCCTTGCTAAGCGAGGTGAAACAATGAGTAATGAGACTTTTGAAAGCGTGTGGGACGCCATCGAGGATACTGCCGCCGAAGCGGAAAATATGAAGCTTCGCTCCGGCCTGATGATGGCCCTTGAGCAGCACATTAACCGGCAGGGCTGGACTCAGGGCGAAGCTGCTAAGCGGTTGGGCGTCACTCAACCCAGAGTGTCCGACCTGATGTGTGGCAAAATCCACCTATTTGGTCTTGATACGCTGGTGAACATGGTAGTAGCGGCAGGGCTGCATGTCGAAATGCGCGTACTTGAGGTCGCTTAAAAACATTCCTGTTCTGTACGTAGAAATATTTACGCAATTTCTTTACGCAAGACCGTCCCTTAGCAGGCCTATGATGGGCGGTCACTATGTGTAAGAAAACTACCAAATTTGGTACGACCTTTATCGGCCAAAAGCAGACATCCGAGCGATATAAATAAATTTTCCGTTTTCTTTTGTTTCACTCCGCTTGTAGAGACTACCAAAGTGGCTTAGCCTCAAATCGTACACTGAAATCAAGCTGAGATTTCAGCTAGGCAAGACTTAACGTAAGCGAGTTCCTGGGTAAGTTCAGTTGCACGTTTACGCAAAAGGTCTAACCTCTGCTGAGCAGCTAGTTGAACCTCAACTGGGGCTCGTCCAAGTCTTTCAAGTTTTCCAATTCCCACGTCGATTTTTTCATTCACTTCCTGAAGAAGGGCTTGGCATGAGGCTTGCTTTTTGTCTGGAAAAAGCTGGCACTCCAGTAAGCGGATTGCATCATATATTTTAATGACCTCTTGACTGGTTTTAGAGTGAACGAAATTCAAACTGTCCTCATCGAACGCATGATGTTCCTGGTTTTGGCCGCTCCAGTTAACAAGATCATTTTTGATCAAATTGAAGTGTTTGAGATCGTAGGCGATATGAGGCTCAACTAGCGCAAAAGTTTTTTCCAGACTGATCTGTAGATATACATTTTTCTTAAGATTGGATTTTCCAAACTTAGCAGTGATTGAGACCGAATGCTCTAAGCAATATTCCACCACCATGGACTCAAACCAGACTCGGCAGTAGATTAACGCCTGCCTCACATCATACACCGCCAGGGCCTCGTGAACCTTCGCCTGGAACCCACCTGCGTAGTCAACAATCACGATACCCTTGTTTGTATAACTAAGCACACAGCTGGAGTGCTGGTCGGCTTGTGGATGCCTTTCTGCAATGATGCAAAAACGCTCCCAGAAGAGACGATCATGTGTCGTGACCACCATTTGGGTACGCTTTAGGTACGGATCCGAAAAGAACAAGTCGATAATGTTGGAACGGTGATCGCTGTCGATAGCGTTTACCACATCATCGAAAACGATTAATGGAAATTTATTCTTCTCGGCCATAGCCAAGAGTAGCGACAGACCCAGTGCCCGCAAATGACCTTCACTTAGAATAGAGAAAGCATCTAGGGACGTGCCATCAGCGTTCGAAATCTTTATCCGGTAGCCATCACTGGTTTTATCAAAACGGATAGACTCGATGCGTTCGTGCTCATCATCGTGGTCATTGATCGCTTTGTAATAATCGGCAGCCTTTTTCTCAATCCCAGCGATTCTCGACGTTTCTAAGGCAAGCTTATAGCCTAATAAATCGCTGTAAAGATTGCTGTATTCCAGCTGTAATCGTTGGATGAATGAATTAAACCTCACATTGTCAGTATCCTCATTCTGAAGGGCGTTTCTTTGGAGATACAGACTCAATATTCTCTCACCCGCGCGGGTGTACGCTCGTTGCGAAGCTATCTTTTCAGTGAACAGTCCTCTGACGACCTCTTCTCTTTTCTTGAGAGTTGAAGCCTGCTCTTCAAGGTGCTCGATTCGCACATCAGCCTGTTTAACCTCCACATACTTCTGCTGACAGGCGCTAAAATAGGCTTCAATACCGGCGGTGTCGACGGCTAGCAGCTGGGTAAAATGATCAAGCACCTGCGATGCAGCCGTTACTCTATCTGCCGCTGCTTTAAAATTAGAAATGGCTGATTGTAGGTCGCCCAAGTTTAATGAACACGAAACACCTAAACGCGTATTCGTATCAATCTCAGCAAGTCCAGTAGAGATTATTGCGGCAAGTTGGGCTATACGATGATCGTTGCGATGCTTAGAAATTTTGAGTTGTTCCAACATACCCAGTGACTGAAGCTCACACCGAGCCTTTTCGAACGGGTTTTCGGTCACAATATGTAACGGTGTGGAGCACGCAGGACAGACATCACCTGCTCCCGTGCTTTCAATAGCTTCAAGGGCTTCATAAACAGCGCGATAATTGACTGCTGCCACGTTATGGAGAAACGCAGCCTCGATCTTCGATTTCCTGGAGAGTAAGCGAGTTGCGATCCAGCCAGCACGGCGAATTCGCTCCATCAAAATGATGGTGGGGGCCTCTGAAAGTTTTAGCCTTTCGGCTTTCCGGATTTTTAGCTCCGTCAGCTTCGTTAGACGCAAGAATCTGACACGCACAGCGCCTTGCTGATGCGTCTTCAAATCAAGATGAGCACATACTTGATTGTTCAGCTCAATTATATTCTCGGCAAGGCGATCCCGCTCCTTAATCAAGGTCGCTCTCTCACTGGCAACGTCAGCCAGGGCCTCAGTTTGATCTGGGCGAAGATACATATTGAGGTTGAAACTTTCTGGTTTCACAAACCGTGCTATGACGTCTTGGAACTCTTTGAGACCAAACAACGTGGCAATGACGTCACTCTCGTGACTGCCAGTATCCTTGGAGCCAAGCAATGAAAATTCTTGTAAGCGATTGCGATCAATAAAGCAGCTTGCCCAGGCGATGCTGCGAGTGACGGGCGCTCTATCTGTCCCCACTAGGGACAGGGACATCTTACCCGCCCCTCTTGCGATGTATTGCCTAACCTTGGTCTTACGTCGATCCGACTCTTTTATGTGTCCCGTAGCGCCATACTCCAAGGCTTCACACAGCGAAGACTTCCCGCCTCCGTTAGGGGCATAAAAGATATTTTTGGTCTTACTAAACCTGAGGTGACTTCCTTTGTCCTCAGAAGCAAGTTCACCAAATCCCCTGAAGTTTTTTACCTGCAGATGTGCCAAGGGGCTCAATCCAGAGGGGGCGACCCAATCAAGCTCAGGCTTAGCATCGAGAACCCTCTTGAAGCGTAATGCGATACGCTGGTAGTCCTTCTGAAGAAGTTCATCAGCTGCTGTGGTCAAGTAGGTTTTTATATGCTCAGAATAACGACCTTTACTTTGGTTGGCCTTGTAAAGGCACCAAAAGAGCGCTAGGTAGGCGTCCGATTTACCATTAAGATGACTTTTGGCAAAGCTCAAAAGGTATTGGCTCATCCCTTTCTCTCCCTGATGATGGGCTTAGTGCACCCTCGTAATCATATAGTCATCTTAAAAAGACTCGTTGTATCAACGTTACCCCACCACAGCCGTCTACCATCACGATTTTTCGCAGTTCCAACATTGGGAACACTGCAGCATCTGCATAACGCTAACAGCACACGCGGCTGCGGAATGGAGTCGAAGCCGCAATGGAGTAGACGTTGCCGTGACTGTATTGGTTAGGTCTGTAGAAAAGTACACATATCCCCAATATAGCTTTCGTAAGACCTCCACTCGATAAGACCAGTGACATTGCTAGCGAGACTGACCAAACGCGGGTTATCAACATCAAATGCCGAATCAGAAAATTGCTCCTGGCCCCCGTAGCCGTGTTCTGTTGCAAGCCGTTTAAAGACTTCAGCACTTGGCTCTCTCAGCTTGCCGTCATTAAAATGAGTGTGTTGATTCCGAGCGGCGTAAAGGATGAGCCCGAGTGGCACGTTACGAACAACCCGCCCAGTGCAAAACTTGGACAGCTTCGGCTGAACAATGCCCGCAAAGGTCTCAGGGATGGGTTTGTTTTGCCCGTAGATCTCAATTGCTTTTGCCGCGGCCTGCAAGATGGAGCCACATAGGGTGTCTAATGCGAAGGACTCAGCCAGGTACCTTTGATCAGCCCCGCGTGCTGCAAGCAAGCTCTTAGCATTTTTTGCCTTCCACGCAGCATACTCAGCGTCTTGTTTAGGACCATAAGGCTCTGAAGTAACGAAAGTCACCCCTACTGCGGTTCGAAGGATCGAAATATAATCGTCAATATCGTCGAAAAGGCGCCGAACGGCGCTTTCCATCCGGCTTAAGTATTCATCGACCGTTTGCATGTATAAGTCCTAACGCTCGCAGCTCGGGTGAAATTGGAGCGCAGCGGAAATTTTGTTCCAGTGCCTGTTTGTTAGAACTCATTCCGGGACTATTGACTGGAGTTCACTACTGACAGTGACCTCATAATGCCTCATGAGATCACCGACGTTCACTCCAACCACTTTCCTCACGGCCCCCAAGGAAAAATTAAGCTCTTGGATGTCTGGATTATCAGGCATTGAATTCATGTAACGGCGGCAAGCGCGAACGATAGATTCGGCAATGATGGACAGCGGGGAATCTGGAGAAATTTCAGCCCGGATTCCTGTTACGAGTAGCCGCAGCTCCTTAAGAGACTCCAAGACCCTTTTGGGATCCTCCTGATCATACGGTTCAAAAAGGCTGCCTTTATCTTCCAACAGACAAATCAATCGTTTCGCTAACTTCCCGTCCGGACGGTGAGGAAGAAATTGAAACACCACTCTTTTCCCGCCCTCGAGACATTCCTTCATTAGTGACTCGTGATCACGTTTCCACTTTCGGAGATGTTCTGCGGGATAACCATGCCCACCATTCTTATCGACCAAATCCGCGCAGGCGCCACAAAGCCAAATTGCATTGGCTATTCCACTTCTTTGTTGGACTGTCTGTGACATGTCATAGCGAGGGCCGCCCGGACTGGCGGCGCAGATATGAGCAGCCTCCCCAGTTTTAATCGAAAGATTCGACGCGGCTTGGTCAGGCCCGATGGTAATCCTGCGACAGTAAGGATTGCTGCAAATGTACGCAGCGCGCTCAGCAACCTTTCGCACCACAGCCGCTTTGAAGCCGCCCCGTATAGCCATTTTTATGAGCTTTCCTCAAATGAGTTCTAACGCTGTTCAGCACGCGCGGTTACGGAATGGAGGCGCAGCCGCAATGTAGTGGCCGTCGCCGTGACTAGCATTGTTAGGCGCGTGGAAGCTGGTCGAAGACAATCCTGTATTGGTTGTCACAGATCCTGGCTCTGTACACATCACACTCGATTTCGTTCTTTTCAATTGCCTGAAAAACAGAGTTCATTAAGTCTGTATCTGCGCGATAGCCCAAGAATACAGATTGGATAGCTTCCTTGGGCAAATGCGTGAGAACAATGCTCTGTCCATACTGGTCTTTTCCCATCGAACGGGCCTCTATATTTTTCAGAAACCTGAATACACGTTCCTCCTCTTCAAAGGCCCATTCCAACGCCTTTTCACAAAGAAACTTCTCGTCAAAACGTCCGTCACTAGGGGAAACAGTGGAACGGGCTGTTGTATAGACAACAGGTAACGGTTTGGTAATCCGCCCCCTTGCATCTTGCTGACGAAAGAATGGATGACTTTCATCCAGTCCAATCACAAACCCCCGACCTTCTGCAGCATAATGTGACCACATCAAAATGCTTTTTTCAGTTCGTGATAGAGACAAAACCCCAAAGTCGTCACCCAGCATAGCAACTACTTCGCGTCCAGTATTACTGGCCTTAAATTTATCTTCTATATTGGTTATTGTATCTGCACGAGTCTTTTCAAGAAGAACCCTATTCTCTGCGGTCTTTTCGACTTCGTCGGTTTTTTCCCAAAGCTCCTCGAGATCGTTAATCACCTCCGAGATCAACATTTCTTTCGCGGATCGAGCCTCGACCAACGGCAGACTTTCAAACGGATCATTGAGCGACAAGAGGGGTGAGAAGCGAATGCTGAGAGAGCGCATCACATCTACTCGCTCCGGACCAAAATATTTATAGAGCATCAGCTATCCCATTCATATGCCTAACAGCGTATTAGACGGCGCGTTTTATGATTGAATGAACGTGTCGGCATTTTGTTCCGGCAAATGCAGCCTGCCATATTCTCTCAAGCCTATATCCAAAATTCGTGCGCCTACTGCATTTTCAAGAATGTCCGCTCAGGGTCGAAAGCCGTCTGAGCGTTCCTACTAGTTTTTTTCAAACTACCATCTAATGTATTAGACCTCCCTCAATCTATCCAGCTTCTCCACCAAATCCTCCGCCCTCAGGTGCGTATAGCGCCTTAGCATCTGCATCGACTTGTGGCCACTGATCGCGGCGACTTCCTGGTCGGATAGCCCCGTCTCTACCAAGCGGCTGACGGCCTCATGGCGTAAGTCGTGAAAGCGAAGTCATCAAGCTGGCCTGCTTCTTCGCTTGGTTCCAGAGCTTGGTATAGGCGTAGGGGCCGCGCTTGCCATTTCTGCCGGGCTCACCGAAGAATACCAAGTTGCAGTCGAGCGGGCGCACGGGGTTGTGCAACGCCTGCTTGAACACCTCAGTTGCTGCCTTGGTCAGTGGTACCAGGCGCTTCATTACTCTTGGTGTCGGTGAGGCGCACCACGAGGCGTTTCACGTCGACCTGCGAACGGGTGAGGGTCAGGATATCCGACGAGCGTATGCCCGTCTCCAGAGCGATTCTGGCGATCCAGGCCATTGCCACAGACGACGAATTAAAAGAATTGCAACGCACCCTGATTGCTCAACCCAACAAAGGTGACTTGATTCAGGGCACGGGAGGGCTTCGCAAAATACGCATGGCGTTGGGCAACCAAGGTAAGAGCGGCGGTGCCAGGGTTACCTACTTTTGGCAACGGCAGAGAGAATCTACTTTATACTGGCCTACCCCAAGAGCATGAAAGACAGCTTAACGCCCGCTGAAAAGGCCACACTGAAAACACTGACCCACCAACTGAAGGGGGAGGTTTCTAAATGAGCATTTTTGACGAACTGCAAACATCGCTGCAGGAAGCCGTTGAGATCAAACAAGGCAAAGCGCAGGCCAGCCGCATCACACGCCATGAAGTGGCTGATGTACGAGCTATTCGCGCCAAGCTTCACGTCTCTCAGGCGGAGTTTGCCGAGGCCATGGGAACCAGTGTGGACACCATCAAAAGCTGGGAAACCAAGCGCCGTAACCCTACGGGGCTAGCCGCCAAGGTACTGGCGACGATTCAAGATAATCCCGCTTTTTTCAACGAGCTTGCTTTGCACTAAAGCAATATCAACTTGCATGAGTATTTGTGCAAAACGGAAGCATCTGCATTATCAAATAATTGGCACGAAAGGCACACAGCCGCTCAGCAAAAGGCCCACGGCCACAGTAAAAAACAGTTTCATCGTTTCCCGCCTCTTGAAAAAAAATTATAGTTCAACTCGCACCCATCCTTTGCAAGCATCTCATCCAGATTTTACGATGTAGTTATATACTCAGGTTTCAGTTTTGACAACCTCGGTGCCCCTGCCATTTTGTTAGTTTAGCTAATCAATTGTGCAGTTTCTGGCTCATAAACCACCCCCATAATCGACCCATCTCGAATCCGTTCTACCGCTTCATCAATTACATGCAATGGTACCAAAAACCACTCTCGTGGCTTAACCGGGTGCCCAAAGCGGTCTTGAATCGTCAGCTCAAGCTGTGCGGGGGCGAAGATGCGATGAAAAAGCGCTTCCAGTTTGCGGCGGTTGATACCGGCCAGCTTGTAGGTGGCGACCACCTCAACATCCGCCAATAAGTAGGTGGCATCGTGTGAGGCGTTGGCGATGCGCGCTTCGACCTTGCCACCTGTCACGCCGATTTTGTGGATCAGCTCCCGATGCTCAGCCACAAACGGATGCTCTGACAGGCTGCGCAGCACGTAAATGGTGCCGCTTTCTATATCGTCCTCTTCCCAGGTTTCGCTGAAGCGCCTTTCATTGGGCTCATGTTCAGCAAACAGAGGCCCTGCATCTGGTTCGGTAATACGGCGGCTGGCTTCATCTTTGTAGAGCGCTCTTACTAACGATAGGCGCAGCAGATTGCTTTCCGTGCCGTTGGAGAAAATCACTCGCAGGCGGGCATCTTTCTTGCCTTGGGGTGAATCAAACTCCTCCCCCTCTTCAGCTACATAGGCCGTTTGCCCATCCACGATGAACCACTGCCCTACCTCGATGGTAGCGTTCTTACCGAATCGTCGTGTGGTTCTTAGCCCACTTTTCAGCTCGCTTTCTATTTGCTCAAACAGCGGCTGGTAGATTGTAAAGTCTTCGCATTTCTCTCTGTTGGCCACCTCTTCAGCAGCACGCTTCTCGGCACTTGAGCGCACATGCTTTAGCTCGGTAAGCTCAGACGCTCCAGCAATCCCAGAAAGCTCTGTCAGCAAAGCGTCATCGTCCATCGCCTCTGTCGCGTCTACATCGCTGATACTGTTGCCATCTAGTAAGCCTTGGTGATCAAGGGGCTCCACCAGGGTTCGGCACTCCTCAAGCGAACGAATGCGATCAAGACGCACGGCATAGAGCCGTTCAAAAATATCGTTGCCTTCACCATGTTGCGGGGCACGGCCATGCTGATCGACAAAGCGCTGAATCTCTTCAAACCCGGCGATGATGCGCTCTTCACGTGCCGAAAGGCCTTTCTTTTTCTCGGGTTGAGCTAACTCATCTAGCTCGGCGCGCAAGTCGTCCAGATCAGTCATAACGCCCCTCATCTTTAAAGCGTACGAATGCGGAAGCACCTTCGGCCATGCGCTTTTCCCAGGCATCTTGGGAGCTGATAGAAGGCAAACGCCCTCGCTCTTTCTTGAATTTGACCGCTCTCATAGCAAGCTCTTTGGCTTCATCAGGTGCTAGGTTGGTACGTTTACCAGAGATGACGGCGGCTACTTGCTTCAAGCTATCTTCGCTCATGCTCTTAGCCAGAATCGCGTAGGCCTCGCTAAAAGGGTTGATACGATCAATCAAATCAATATCGAGCTCCCGCACATCCATTGCATATTTTCTTACCCCTGCTATCAACGCTGTGTTCGGTTTTGGCTCATTGCTACCGATATCCACGACCTCGCTACCTGCCAGCAGTAGTTTGGCCTGCTGTGTGAGGTTGAGCGCTGCGATGGCGTGTTGGCGAACGGCTTCTTGGTCTTGCTCGTCCAGATTGGGGTAGCGCTCTCTGATAATCTTGCCCATGCGTACCTGGGTGAGCTCTTCAGGCACCAGTTCCTCATCAAACAAGCCACGTTCGATGGTGGTTTTGTCCTGCACAAAACCGGTAATCACTTCATTCAGGTCTTCTTGGCAAATCCGGGCGGCTTCTTCGCTTTTCGGTTCTGCCAGCCCTTCGATTTCGATGTGATACTTACCGGTTTCTTCGTTAACGCCCACATTGCATTTGCTATGGTCGTAGCCCTCGTCACCGTAGTCGAACCCCTCTTGCGGGCCGCTGGTAGGTTTTTTTGGCTTGAACTCAAAGCGTGGTGCCAGCACTTGTTCCATCAGCAGACTGGCAGCGATGGCTTTCAAGGTATCGTTAATGGCTTCGGTCACGGCCTGTTCAGCGGCATCCGGCTCGGCGATCAAATTCGTGAAGCGTGCCCGTGTTTTACCTGGTGCATCACGCGTAGCACGACCGATGATCTGCACAATCTCCGTTAAGCTGGAACGGTAGCCCACTGTCAACGCATGTTCACACCAAATCCAGTCAAACCCTTCTTTGGCCATGCCTAGGGCGATGATGATGTCCACATGGTCACGATTGTGCTTCTGCGCGGGGTCTTTCAGTGCGCTCGAAACTCGCTCACGCTTGGCTGCATCATCGTCCACCAAGTCAGCAATTTTTAGCAGCCGACCTTCCGGCGTCTTCACCTGTTGAAAACCGGTGGTCGGGTCAGCCCCCTGCCACTCGCCCAACGCTTCGATGATGTGCTCAACCTCGCGCACCTTATCCTTGGAGCTCTCGCGAGAGTTAACGTTGGGAATATGGAGGATGGTCTTCTCAACCGGGTCGAGCACCTTGAGGATGTCATCAGCGTACGAGCCAGAATAAAAGTAGTAGCCGATATCGAGCTGCTTCAGGTATTCATATCCGTTGAGTTGCTCGTAATAGGTGTAGGTCACCGTATCAAAGCGCGACTCATCCTGCGGGTCCAGCACCGCCTCGGTGTCTCCCCGGAAGTAGGAACCGGTCATCGCGACGATATGCACCTTATCGCGGTTGATAAAGCCGCCCAGATGAGCACCCAGCTTATTGTCGGGATTTGCAGAAACATGGTGGAACTCATCCACAGCGATCAAGCGATTATCAAAAGCTGCCAACCCAAACTGATCAATCGCAAAGCGGAACGTGGCATGGGTACAAACCAGCACCTTGTCGCTACTTTCAAGAAAAGCGCCCAGAGATTTGACCTTCCCGCCATTATCCGTACCCGGCGCATTACAAAGATTCCATTTGGGTTCTACATGCCAGTCAGCCCAGAAACCATAGTCACTCAGCGGCTCGTCATTAAAGCTGGAGCCAATAGATTTTTCCGGCACCACAATAATGGCCTGTTCAAGCCCTTGGTTATGCAGCTTATCCAGCGCAATAAACATGAGCGCGCGGCTTTTACCCGATGCGGGTGGTGATTTAATCAGCAGGTACTGCTCGCCTCGCCGCTCATAGGCGCGCTCTTGCATGGGCCGCATGCCAAGTTCATTGGACGTGGTAGAACTGCCATTGCTGGCATACGAGACGGAAACTGAAGGTACTCTCTTCGTCATAATGCGATACCTGTTAGGGCCGCGTTAGCCCTTCCTTGAAAACTTGCTTCTGCAACTGTCAAGCATTCCTTGATAGTTAATGAATATATAACTAATTTATTTTATTCAATATTTCACAAGAAGGCTCATAACGGCTCATAACGTTTGATACGGTAGTTCTTGCCGCCTGCGGCAGTTGTCAAGGAATCCTTGACAACTGAATGCTGCCGTAGCTCACCGTCGTAAAAGATATTTTTAGCGTGCAGGGAGACGTTCTGCTTGGTGGTCTGAAACAGCTCAGCAATTTCCAGCTGGCTTAGCCAGATGCTGTCGCCTTCTACACGAAGGTTCAGCTGGGTGCGCCCATCATTTGTGGTGTACAGGATCAACTCGCTCATGCGTTACCCTCCGTCTTGCAACTCTTGCCGCCATTCTTGGCTATAACGCCAGCCATACCACTCAGCACTTGATCAACAATTAGTCTGTTGTGACCAGGATGCATGTACATATCCACAGCAGCCCAAATCAAGCCAATAGACAAAGCTGTATTTCTGGCAATCTCGTACTCCAGATTAATAAAACCTGTGGGGCATCCATTCTCTGTCGCATAAATCAGATCGTTCCGTAGGCGCGCAACCCTCCTTGCTTCATTCGCCACGTCCTCAAGTGAGGGCGTATCGCCCAATAAGATACTATTAGCCTCATCATCTTCATCACCTATGCTGAATGAACTCAGATGCAAGGCGTCATAGTGATAGCCACCAACTGTTGGCACACGGTACGCCAGTGCTTCCTGTTTCGGGTGTATGGCGATTGAGACTTCTCCCTGCGCCAAAATAAGGCTCATTCGCTGCGCGAAAATTGAGACCAGTGCTTTAATTTTATGGTTATGCAAATTTACTTTTTTTGCATATTTATTATGTCCATGAACTTTAGCTGCGGCAATAAAAGCAGCAACAGCTTCTTCAGTGGCATGCATTGCACTGAAAGACGCAAGAATAGGCGACATATCGGAAGTATCATTCGACCAATGCAGGAATCTAACCGCATTAATTGAAGAAAACTTTGCGCGGCCTTCCAGTTTATCTATTTTATTAATGATCCACTGAGATATCTCTTCCTTCAAGATCTCTGAAGAAGATTTAAAGTCATTGCTCATGACGTAACTCCCGCCTTACGCTTCTTGCCTTTGGCTGTCGCCGCCGCAGCAGTCATCTTGGTATACAGCTCAAACAGCTTTTCCAAGCGCTCCGTATCATTCTTAAAGCGCCGCCCAATATAGATGCGCTCCAGCACCTCATCATTGCGTTTATGGGCTTCACGCAAATTGTCAGGCATCTTTTCAGGATCATAGAGATCGGTAATGGTGGCCGGAAAGTGTGCTTCACGCGCAAGCAGAATGTTCTCGGCGCAGCGAGTTAGGTCAGCTTTATTCTTCTCAGTTAAGGTTGGGACTGGAAAAGTATGCCACCCCATTGAATTGCTATATCTAACGTCTGTTTTCATCTTTCCTGAAATTGTAAAATTCCAGACGAAATTCATCTTTGATGATATAAGTGCAAGGCAAAAAAGATCTCCGTCATAAATAGCAAATGCGGTTAGAGATACAACCGTTTCTGGGCGAAGAAGGCCAACCGGCAAATACTCACGACGCTCAGAAGACAATCCAGGTACTAGAATTGTATGCGAAGTTGACGTCTTCATCTCCCGAAATTGATGAGCCCGTCCTACCATCGTTCGAAGGCCAGCGTCCTTGCTGGTCAGTCGATATTCACGGGTTGCATTAACACGCTTCTGAATGGGCTCAAATGACAAAGCCTTACTTTTATCTTCATCTGGTATCCATAAGCAATACCTATCAGTTCCTTTCATGTATTCTTGCGACCCACATAAGCGTCGAGTAAACCGATTCGCATTCGGTAGAAATTCCGTCAACTCACGATATTCATCTGCTGAAAAAATTAGATTTCCGTTATCAGCCGCTTTGTTTCCGTATTCCATAACGGGCAGAAACTTTGAAATTGGCCGTGATCTTTTGGAGACTACGACGTCCGCAGCATTTGCTAAGTAATAGTTTATATTAGATGCTTCAATAGAGTGTTCATCGTCAAAAATAGTGGAGTTACCACCCTTTTTTATATTCTCTAAACATACAATTATGCAGATAACTGCTGCATTTTTTGAAGCACTATTCGACCACTTGAAAGAACGATGAGCAAAACCAATACGAAGCCCATCATTCAGAATCGATGGCCAAAGTATTGGCGCCTGCTGCCCTTGGCATATAGAATTTGTGGCTACAAATGCACAACGGCCAGGGTTTTTCTCTAAAAATTCTTTCCCTTTTAAAAACCAAGCGCTAACAAAATCTAGTGACTTCCATTTAGTTACTTTGCCATCAAAAACGTGAGCCATATCCCTTTTCTGGTTTGCATCTTGATTACGCGTCCCTAGATAAGGCGGATTGCCGCAAATATAGGTTTCGCCGACTTCATTCTCGAAGTCGATTTGAGCCTGCTCCAGCGGGGTATCAAAAAGATCATCTGCGGTGAGCTTTACGCCTGTACTGTAGACATCCATCAATTGCAGCCAATCTAGCCTCAAAGCATTGCCACAGGTAATCCAGTTATCGGAGCTGAGAGGCAAAAACTCGGCCAGCGCCAACTTCTTGCCACGATAATGTAGGTCGCACTGGTACTCGGCAATAATCAACGCGAGTCGGGCAACCTCGGCTGAAAAATCGCGCAACTCAATGCCTCGGAAATTGGTCAGCGGTATATCGGTTGGCCGGTTTGGCTCGCCACGGCGCTGATTGATTTCGGCTTCAATTTCACGCATCTGTTTGTAAGCGATGACCAAGAAATTACCCGAGCCACAGGCGGGATCAAATACGCGAATTTTGGCCATGCGGTTGCGTAGATTCAGTAGCTTGCGGGCGCTGTCGCCTGCATCTTCTAGCTTTTCGCGTAAATCGTCCAAAAATAGAGGGTTAAGCACTTTCAGAATGTTCGGCACGCTGGTGTAGTGCATGCCCAATGCACCGCGTTCTTCGTCGTCGGCCACCGCCTGAATCATCGAGCCGAAAATATCAGGGTTGATCTGTGTCCAGTCCAGGCTGCCGATGTGCAGCAGATAAGAGCGAGCGATCTTGCTGAAGCGAGGCACTTCCACACTGCCTGAAAACAAACCACCGTTTACATAGGGAAATTTCCTTGCCGAGCGGGAGATGTTCGCCGCAGCGTGCTCTTCTTGCCGCGTGTTCATAGCGCGGAAGATTTCGCTAATCACTTCATGGGTGTTGGCGGAATCTCTGGCGCTCATTTCTGAGACGGTATCGGTAAAAAGGCCGCTACCCGCGAAGATATCGGTATCTTCGGCAAAGAAGCAGAAGATCAGCCTTGCCATGAAGTGGTTCATCTCGTGGCGCTGTTCTTCCGTGCCCCAACCAGGGTTATCTTTCAGTAGCTCCACATACAGTCGGTTCAGGCGGCTGGTAGCCCGAATATCAAACGAGCTTTCACGCACCTGCTTAACGGTGGTGATACCCGCTAGGGGCAAAAAGAAGCCAAAGTGATCAGGAAATTCTTCATATCTGCAGGCGACTGTCTCGCCGCTTTCCAGTTCTTCGGCCTCCAATACCTCACCATCGGTGGCGAGCACAAACTTGGCCTTGGCACGCGTGGTGGCTGGGCTCACCTTCAAAGCAGCCAAGGTTTGAGTAACGGCACCAGCATTCGCCACAGCGATATGGATATTGTTCGTCTGCAATACCCCGCCAAGATCCGACTTATTGGACGTGCCCGAGCGCAACCGCTTAATGGTGGTCGCCTTGTTTCCAAAAGCTTCCAGGAAGGCATAGGGAAACTCAGCCGGATCAAAGGGCTGTTGTGCTAAGTCAGAAATGGCGGATTCGATTTCTACTGCGTTCATGGGATGCCGTCTATTCAGTTCGCCATCTGGCGAGTGCTTATTTTTCACTGCCAAGCAGTTTGAGTATATCGCTGAGCATTTTTAACGGGCGATATAGCTCTGTGCGCTCAAAGCATATTAGGAAAAATAAATATTCATTGATTGATAGATATCATACACACCCAGAGGCACTGCTTCAGCGTCTACCATGTGTAAAAGAGATGCGAATAATAAATAGATAAAACAAGCGGCGGGGAGCCAAGGACCAAGGGACTCATAATCCCCTGCTTTGAAGAAGCAGATAACATAGAAATGGTGGGCCCAGTAGGACTTGAACCTACGACCAAGGGATTATGAGTCCCCTGCTCTGACCAACTGAGCTATAGGCCCGAAAAGCGTGCATATAATAGCGAATGTGGCGGGGCGAGGCTACCCCTACACACGTATCTTCGTGCGGGAATGGCACTTTTTACGGGATTGCAGGTCTTGAAGTGAAGTTCTTTATGCGGAGACGCGCCTTGAAAGCTTTGATTGCTCTTTTCCCGTTGCTGCTAACGGTGCCGGTTCAGGCCGATTGGCAGCTTGATCCTGGTGAGTCACGTGTAGAGGCGGCGATTACTCAGCTCAACGGGGCGACACCTCAAACGCATCATCATCAGGTGCGTAATCTAGAAGGTGATATCTCGCCCGATGGCACGCTGCGCCTGCCCCTCAAGTTGAGCCAGACCGATCTGCTTTCGCGCTTTAATGATCTACCGCCGTGGGTCGCTCTGCTGTCGAATACTCCGCTGGTCACGCTGGTTGGGCAGATGCCGCCGGAACGGCTGGATGCACTGGATATCAATGAGTCGCTGGTCGAGACCATTACCTTTCGTGTACAAAACGAAATGGTGAGCCGGGAGGAGTCGGTGCCCTTGCGCTTTACCCGCGAAGGCTTGAATCAAGTGAGGGTGACTCACGCAGAGCCAATGACGCTGGATGGCAAGACGTTAATGGCAAACACCACGGTCCGTACTCTGCTATCCATGCTTGGCTATCAACAGATTGACGATAACGTGCCCATTACGCTGAATGCCTTGCTGATTAACCGTTAAGCCTTTAGCGAATATTTTTTTAAGCGGGCTCGGTCGCCCGGCGCACATTAGCCAGTAACGGGCTACCGGTCGCCGGGTCGGAAAGTAACGTGCAGTCGACCTGATACAGCTTGCGCACCAGCTCTGGCGTGACCACATTCGCGGGCGCGCCCTGATCAACAATTTTCCCATCACACATGGCGATCAAGTGGTCCGCGTAGCGGCAAGCGCTGGCTAAATCATGCAGTACCATCACCACAGTGCGCCCATGCCCAGCCAAGTGGCGCACCAGTTCAAACACTTCGATCTGGTGGCC
Source organism: Halomonas sp. AOP30-A1-24 (assembly GCF_052378165.1). NCBI lineage: Bacteria > Pseudomonadati > Pseudomonadota > Gammaproteobacteria > Oceanospirillales > Halomonadaceae > Halomonas > Halomonas sp. AOP30-A1-24. The sequence continues at coordinate 6,379 of NZ_JBQSXL010000013.1, read as the reverse complement.
TAAATCAAGCGCGGAAGTCGGCTCATCCAGCAGTAAAAGCGGCGTTTGTTGAGCGATGGTCATAGCGATCCACGCACGCTGGCGTTGCCCACCCGAAAGCGCGTCAATGGGGCGATCCGCCAAATCCTCAAGCCCTGCCGCCAAAAGCGCGTGTTGTACCACCCGCTGGTCTTCGGCTGACCATTGCCGCAACCAACCCTGATGCGGCTGACGCCCAAAACGAATCAGTTCCGTTACCGTTAGCCCTTCTGGAGCGATAGCCTCCTGGGGCAGCAGCGCCAACTGCGTGGCGAGTTGGCGAGACGGTAAGCGTTGAATATCTTCACCGTTGAGCAACACGCTACCTTCATCGGGCTTATGCAAACGCGCTAGGCCCGCAAGTAATGTCGATTTACCACATCCGTTAGGCCCTACAATGGCTGTCACTTTGGCACTGGGCAGTGTCACCTCCAGGCCATCGATCACCCGCCGCGTGCCATAACCCATGCTTAATGCGTGAGTGGCTAGTGTGGGCGGGGTTCGAAAATCGTTCATGCGTGACTCCGTTGCGGGCGCATCAAAATCCATAAAAGCCAAGGGCCGCCGATGATGGCGGTGACAATACCAACCGGCAGTTCGATTGGCGATAGTAGCGTTCGTCCCGCAAGGTCCGCTAACACCATCACAAGCGCACCTGCCAGCGTAGCCGCGACTACCGGCACATGGCGCGGAGTGGAAAGTGCACGGGCAATTTCAGGGCCGATTAGCCCCACCATGCCTACGGGGCCCGCCACCGCAACGGCCAGGGCCGTTAAAGCAACCGATAGCAGTAATATTTGGATACGGCGCACAGTGGTGTTGATGCCCAAACCGCTGGCCGTAGCGTCGGAAAATCGCAACACCGTGAGTGAGCGTGCCAGCACTAGTGCGGCAACAAAGCCCAGCGCTAAGCCAATTCCCAGAAGCTGGACTGAGCCGCCGGAACGGGCATTGAGGGAACCGACAGTCCAGGGATAAGCAGCATTGGCTGTATCGATAGCCACGCGCGCCAACATCAGTTGCGTGATGGCCCCAAAGATGGCCCCTACCCCAATCCCCGCAACGATAAACCGGTACCCTTGCGTGCCGCTGCCAGCAGCAAGCCCAAAGGTAATAACGGCAGCCGTGGCGGCGCCGGTCAAGGCCATCGCGGAAGGCGCCAGCGATACGCTCATCCCCACAACGGAGGCCACCGCAAAGGCGGTGGCACCGTTATCAATACCAATAATACCGGGCGTGGCCAAGCGGTTACGTGCCAGCGTTTGCATCAAAATACCCGCCAGCGCAAAGGCGCCTCCGGTCAAACAGGCGGCCACAAGCCGTGGCAAGCGTAACTCCTGCACCATAAAACCGGTCATCATATCACCCTGCCCTGCCAGCGCTTGTACTACATCACGCGGGTCCAGCGTGATGGTGCCAAGGCTTAGGTAGGCAATGCAGGCGAGCAGCAGTACAACCGCTAATCCACTGTTAACCCAAACGGCTCGCTGCTCAAGCAGAATACTGTAGCCATCGCCTCGGCGCTCGCCCCAGCGCCAGTAGCCCGTTGGCGGCTCTACCGGCTCTTCTTCATAACGCACCATTCCCATATCGGGTGTTCTCGCGACCACAGCCGTGGCGCCCTGTTTTTTGAAATCAGCTTTTAACCAGCGAGGCGTCATAACAAACTCACAACATGGGTAAACGGCGGGCGCGTACAACAGCTATAAGCACAGGCGCTCCGCACAATGCCGTAAGAACACCCAGCGGTAGTTCAGAGGGAGCGACCACCAAGCGGGAAATAACATCGGCCGAGACGACGATTAACGGGCCAATCGGTAAACAAAACCATAGAGTGCGTCGGATATCCGGCCCGGCAAACGCACGTGCAACAAAAGGCACTACCAGCCCGACAAAAATAATAGGCCCGGCAATGGCCGTTGCGGCCCCGACCAAAAGCGCTACGCAAAGTACGACCAATGCACGAATCAGCTGAGGATGATGCCCCAGCCCCGATGCCATCCGCTCCCCGAGCGCTAATGCGGATAAAGGGCGCGCAATCAACACAACCAAAAGCGTGCAAAAGGCGATAGAAGGCAATACGGCTATTAGATCTTCCAGACGACGGCCGGCCAAACTGCCAATCACCCAGAAGCGCACTTCGTCAGCAGAGCGCTGGTCAAACAGCAGCAGTAGCGCGGTCATCGCCCCCAGCAACGCCGAGAAAGCAGCACCGGCCAGCACCAGGCGCACAGGGTCATTACCCACGCCGCGCCAACGCGCTACGCCCAATACGCAGAGGCAGCCTATCAATGCACCCAACTGCGCAACGGAAATACGCAGGGTGGCCGCACTTGAACCCAGCACTAGCGCCAGCGCAACAGCAAATGCCGCCCCCGCACTGACGCCCAGCAACCCCGGTTCCGCTAGCGGGTTACGCGCAACGGCTTGCAAGAGCGCACCCGAAACACCCAGCGCCATACCCACCGCAATTCCAATCAAGGTGCGTGGTGCACGCAGTTCCCATACCACAAAATGCGCGTCACTGTCTTCGCTACCCAACAGCATAGAGAGCGCTTGTAATGGCGAAACGCTGCCAGCCCCCACCAACAAACTAACGACACTCACCGCCACTAGGGCGGTGAGCAGGCTTAACAGCAGCGTTCGTTGTTCAAAGCGCTGCGTTAGCGAACTTACTGACATGTTCGTTCCTTCACAGGCGTACCTTGATAGTAAGGACGCTTAAGGCAAGAGCGCTTGTTCGATATCGTTCAGGATGGCCTGGGCGGCCAGCGGCCCTGAGGCGCTGCTCCATACCTGGCCATTCACAGGCACAACGTGTTCTTGTTGCACAACATCCAAACGGGTGAAGGCATTACTCTGTTCAGCAGCTTCCAACGCTTGCTGGCCATCTTCATTTAGCGTGGCAAGAAATAGCCAGTCGCTGTCAATCAGTGAGAGGTTTTCAAGGCTTAATACATCGCTATGGGCACTGCCCTCACTGACCAGGCCTTCGTCTTCCACTATCAGCCCTGTCGAAGCAAGTACGCCAGTTGAAAACAGCTCAGAGGACATGACCATGGGGCCAGCAGGCATCCACCGCACCAGGTAAGCGGTGCCGCCGACATTGGCATCACTCAAACGTTCGTTAAGCTCTGCGGCACGCTGCTCTACCTTTTCAAGCGCTTCATCAATTTCTGCTTCTTTACCCAGCGCCTGACCAAACAGCTGCGTTTCTGCTTTCCAGCCATCGCGAGAAAAACCGCTTGTTTTAGGAACGACCGTGGGGGCAATACGTGACAGCAACTGGTACTGCTCTTCAGCAAGCTGGGGCGCTGCAAGAATCAGGTCCGGTTGTAAACGAAGCACCGCTTCGATATTGAGTTCGCGGGTAACACCGACCATTTCCAGCGCGCTTACATCGGTGTGTTCACCAATATAAGCAGCGACATCGTTGCTGCCACGCGAAGCAATGGCGCCTATCGGGGTGACACCAGCGGCCAACGATGCGTCTAACGCGCCTTCATATAGCGTTACAACACGCTCCGGCGCATCAGGCACTTCAATTTCTCCAAAAGCAGTATCCAGCTCTCGGGCTTGCGCATTGGTAATCAAGCTACTCAATAGCACACCGGCCAAGCCAAGACGCAGTACCGAACGCAGCATAGTGAACCTCTATTCTTAGACCATTCGTTCGAATAGTAACGATTCTCAAAAACATTTGCATCTATATTAAATAGAACCCGTCGTTCCATTTTACGCAACACAAAGAAAACCGCTTGTGTAATACCCCTGCTCCTAAACTGGCCCTCCCTGCGTTTCTATTTTAGCAACGCATTGTTCCATGATATTGGCTCGCGCATGGGAACTTTTCTTTTTAGAATCCCACCCTCATTTGATAATAAATATCATTACCGAACCATTAACCAAGGAGATCGCTATGCCACGCTTTACTCGTAATGCTTTAGCCAGCGCTGTTGCTCTTGGGCTGACCGCTGGCGCGGCCAATGCTCAGGAAAATACTCAGCTTAATAACATGGTGGTGACCGCTTCCGGGTATGAGCAAACGCTAAATAGTGCCCCTGCGAGTATCTCAGTGGTAACGCGGGAAGAGCTGGAGCAAAACCAGTTTTCCAACATTGCCGAGGCTATCAAGGATATTCCAGGCGTCGATATTCGCTCTGGAACCGGCAAAACAGGTGGCTTCAATATTTCCATCCGTGGCATGCCAAGTGCTTATACGCTGATCCTGATTGATGGACGCCGCCAAAACGCCTCGGGCAATGTCACACCCAATGGCTTTGGCGAGACCTCAACCAGCTTTATGCCGCCCCTTTCAGCGATTGAGCGTATTGAAGTTATCCGTGGCCCAATGTCCACTCTTTATGGGTCGGACGCCATGGGCGGGGTTATCAATATAATTACTCGTCGCGTTAGTACTGAATGGGCCGGCTCAGTAACGCTTGAGAACACCTTTCAGCAAGATCGTGATGCGGGCAACAACTCAGCAATTAATCTCTACACTTCAGGCCCACTGGTTGAAGATACGCTAGGTCTGCAGTTGCGTGGGCGCTTGTTTGACCGCGATAGCTCCGAGCGCATGGTAGAGGGCAGCGCAGGACGCGACCCTCGCCCTGTGGAAGCGCGCATCTACTCGATTGGCGGGCGCTTAAACGTGACACCCGATGATACCAACGAATTTTGGCTGGATGCCGAACGTTCCGCCAAGTGTACGACAACTCAGATTGTCGCTTGGGCAGTCTGGATGGCTTAAAGCGTAATGACTGTTCCACACCTCAACCGGGTGAGTTTTTCGGCTACTCAGATGAGCTGCGCTTTAACCGCGACCAAATTGCCGTAGGGCATACCGGCCACTACGCCGCAGGCACCCTTGAGAGTAGCGTTACGCATAATTTTACGGAGACACTTGGGCGTACACTGCCTGCCGGAAACGCACCTGACTATGGCTATATAGCTCAAGGAGGCGAACCACGTCTTCTGGAAAACCGTGACACTGTGGTCGACAGCAAATTCATTGCACCGCTGGATGACCACATGGTGACCGTAGGCGTTCAGTATATTGATGCTGAACTTAAAGAAGGCACTGCAGGCAACGAGAAATTTTCTCAGTCAAGCTGGTCATTTTTTGCCGAAGATGAGTGGCTGCTAACCGATGACTTAGCGCTAACCTTGGGCGGTCGCTATGAAAACCATGATGCGTTCGGTGGCCACTTTAGCCCGCGCGGTTACTTAGTGTGGAATACCACTGACCAGTTAACCCTTAAAGGGGGTATTAGCCAAGGGTACAAAACGCCCACGCTGAACCAGCTACACGATGGTGTTAACGGTTTTGGCAATCAAGGCCAATCCGTCAGTCTTGGCTCGCCAGACCTTGGACCCGAGAAAAGTACCAACTATGAAGTGGGTGCGATCTACGACAACCTTAGCGGCTTCTCTGCCGGGGCAACTGTCTTTTATACCCAGTTTCGCGACCGTATCGCTGATGGCGACAGCCTGCCCAACTGCCAGTATATTGACGGTAATGGCAATCAGCCTTACGCCAATGCCGCTAACTGCTTAAGCGTAGGGAATTTCACTCAGCAGGCTAGCTTTGACCAATCAATCAATATTGACCGCGCGGAAACTCGTGGTATTGAACTGACCAGCAGCTACCAAATTGCTCCTGCCTGGGCGATCAGCGGTGGCTATACCTACACTGACACCGAAATCACTTCCGGAGAGAATGAAGGTCAACCGCTTACCAATGCACCCAAGCATAAGTTGACCACTGATCTTAACTGGGCAATTAATGATCGCTGGAACACTACGCTTGAAGGGGAGTACTACTCTTCACGGGAGCGTTTTAGCGGCAATGTAACCGGCTCCTCCGCCGCACTTGTTGACCAATTAGGTAATAACCTGAACGGCTACACGCTGTTCAACCTGAAAAGCTCTTACCTATTCTCCGATAACGTTCGCCTCACGGGCGCCATTTACAACCTGTTCGACAAGGATTTCGCAGGTCACGACACCTACGAGTATGAAGGGGATACCTACATCGCCTATCACTACACTCAGACAGGTCGTTCCACCGACGGCGTCGCCTTGGACGGCCGTAATTTCTGGGTCTCAGCTACTTACGAGTTCTAATCGCTTCCTACTTGAACGGCTCTGCTTGCTGTTTCAATGCTCTCTTTACGCCTCGGCTTTGCCGGGGCTTTTTTATAGCGCTCTCTTTTATAACCGCTATAAAAAAAGCGACCACTTAAAAGTGGCCGCTTGGTTAATGTGCTCTTGAAGAATTAAAAATCCACGCTCAAGCCTAACCACACCCGGCGGCCGTCTTCCACATAGCCATACTCATCGTAAGTAATCGTTTCAT